>CAYFWH010000109.1:0-1086 GCA_964346785.1 uncultured Weeksellaceae bacterium
GGTGGAAAGAAATAAAAACCTGCCACCTACCGAAGCTGTAAGAATTACAACTATGGCTGGTTGTTCAGAACCAAGAAAGTTTTAAATTTGCACTATGAATCAGGAAGATTTAATTACGCGAATTGAAAAGGCTCTGGCTGAAATCAGACCTTATCTGAACAATGACGGAGGCGATATCGAGCTGGTTTCAGTTGAAGGCGATGTGCTGAATGTGAGATTATTGGGCAATTGTACAAGTTGTACTGTCAATCAGATGACACTTAAGTCAGGTGTTGAAATGATGGTGAAGAAACATGCACCAGAAATTTCAAAAGTAGTCAATCATCCGGTATAAACACTGTCATTCATAAGCTGTGCTGACACTTTACTGCTTTTTGGCAAAGAGTTTGTATTTATATGAATCAAAATCTGAATTATGAAGTACATTCTAAGCATTTTAATTTTTATGACCCTCTCGATGTCGTTTATAACATCGGGAACAAAAAACAATTATCAGGTTGGTGAATATCTGCAGTACAGAATTCATTACGGATTATTGAATGCCGGCTTTGCTTCATTGACTATAAATAATTCAAACTATGACGGCAGACCTCATTTTCACATGGTGGGTGAAGGTTCTTCGTCCGGTGCAGTGAGAGCGTTTTATAAAATTGATGACCGGTATGAAACTTTTATTGATGCTTCGACAGGAACGCCAACCAAATTCATCAGAAACATCAACGAAGGCGGTTACAAAAGGTTTCAGGTAACAACTTTTGACCATAAAAACAAAACCGCAAAAATAGAGGACAGGTTAAAAAATAAAACCAATTTTTATAATTTTGAAAAAGATATTCAGGATTTAATTTCAGCTTTTTATTATCTGAGAAATCACGATACTGACAATTTGAAGAATGGAGATTTTATGTCAATTGATGTCATGATGGCAGACGGTGTTTACAATTTCAAACTCAAGGTTTTAGGCAGAGAGACAATGAAAACAAAATTTGGTACGGTCAATACGATTAAATTTCGGCCCTTCGTTCAGTCAGGGCGTGTATTCAAAGAATCCGAAAGTGTAACTATGTGGGTAACCGATGACAAAAA
>CAYFWH010000109.1:1096-7910 GCA_964346785.1 uncultured Weeksellaceae bacterium
ACTGTCAGTCGGATCACTGAAAGCAGATTTACACAATTATAAAAATCTCAAATACCCTACGAGTTTTACAAAATAATATCGAAAAGTAATTCACAAAAAAGAGGTTGCTCAAAACTGGGCAACCTCTTTTCTTTTATATTAATCAAGTTTATTTTGACCAAACTTCCCATGGTATTCTTGCCAGCAAAATAACCATAGCAACCAAAATCAGGACAAAGCTTGAAATTTTCACAGTCTCACTCTTTTTAATTATAGAACTTGCAAAAGTGATTAGCAAAACCGAAAGAAACATCACAACCGGATGTTCATAGGTGAAATACGCATCGACTCCGACTTTGGGTGATTTGAAGTAAAGAATTGCACCTGAAACTAACTGTATATGAAAAATTAACACAGTGAAGAACAAAAGTTTTTTTACAAAAACATCTTTAACTCTTTTGTTGATGGTATAAAAACCAACAACTATCAAAGAAAAAACACCTGCCAGAATGGTAAGGTATGCCCAACCACTGTGTGCTTTCAATAAAATTTCGTAAAATGACATAGTTTATTTTTTATAATTTATTCTCTGCAAACATAAGAATTCTAATCCACATTAATCAGCTGTAATTTTGACCAATCTATCATTCATCAAATGCCTTCAGACTCAAATCTTTATTTGGTGCCGAATGAATGATTGCTCCTGACGAAATAAAATCAACTCCGGTTTCTGCCACTGCTCTCATGGTTTCCAAAGTAATTCCGCCTGAAGCCTCGGTCAGACAACGGTTGCCTATCAATTCCACCGCTTCTTTCATTTGCTCTGTACTCATGTTATCGAGCATAATAATATCCACCAATCCGGTTGACAAAGCTTCTTTTACTTCATCAAGATTTCTTGTTTCAACTTCTATTTTCAGATTTTTTCCGATTTCATCCAGATATTTTTTCACAGACTGAACCGAATTCGTAATACCACCTGCATAATCGTTGTGATTGTCTTTGAGCATCACCATATCGTAAAGGCCATATCTGTGATTATAAGCCCCACCAATTGCGACCGCCCATTTCTCACACATTCTGAAATTCGGTGTGGTTTTGCGGGTATCCAAAATTTTGACACCGGTCCCTTTGACAATTTCCACTGCCTGATATGCCTGAGTAGCAATTCCGCTCATTCGTTGCATACAATTGAGCATCAACCGCTCTGAAGTCAGTATGGAACGAGCAGAACCACTGACTGTAAAAGCCACATCACCAAATTTTGCCAAATCACCATCATTCATAAATACCTCGACTTCGAGTTCGGGATCAATGTATTCAAAAATTAATTTAGCCATTTCAATTCCCGCCAGCACACAATCCTCTTTCACCAGTAATCTCGCCTTTTCTTTCAGATTAGATGGCACACTTCCCAAAGTCGAATGGTCACCATCTCCAACATCTTCTTTGAAAGCTTCTGAAATAAAATGTCTGATTCTTTCGTCAGTTACATAATCAGGTCTGTTCATCTTCATCATTTTATAAAAAAACGGCGACACAAAGCGGTCGCCGTTGTATTGATTTTATTTGATAATTACAGCTTTAATTCAGCATTAACAGCACGAACTGATTCTGATGCTTTTATAAATTTATCTTTTTCGTCATCGGTCATCGGAATATCAACAATTTTCTCAACTCCGTTTTTGCCAATAATCGCAGGAACACCAAAACATATATCACTCAAACCATATTCACCTTCGAGGTAAAGCGAGCACGGAAACATTTTCTTCTGGTCACAAACGATAGCCTGAACCATTCCCGAAACTGCCGCACCCGGTGCATACCATGCTGAAGTTCCAAGAAGTTTGGTCAAAGTTGCGCCGCCAACACGAGTTTCCTGTTCAACAAAATCTTGTTGTTCCTGATTTAGAAACTCTTTAACCGGCACACCATTTCTGGTTGCTTTGCTAACCAGCGGAACCATTCCAGTATCTGAGTGAGCACCGATTACCATTCCGTCCACATCAGAAATCGGGCATTCTAAAGCTTCGGCAAGACGATATTTGAAACGGGCAGAATCAAGAGCACCACCCATACCTATAATTCTCTCTTTTGGCAAACCCGAAGTTTTATGAACCAGGTAAGCCATCGTATCCATCGGATTTGAAACCACAATGATAATTACATTTGGAGAATGCTTCACCAAATTTGAAGTTACATCTTTTACAATTCCGGCATTGATACCGATTAATTCCTCTCGGGTCATTCCCGGTTTTCTCGGAATTCCTGAAGTAATCACTGCTACAACAGAATCTGCAGTTTTTGAATAATCTCCGGTTGTACCCGTAATTTTTGTATCAAAACCATTTAATGAAGCAGTTTGCATCAAGTCCATTGATTTACCTTCTGCAAATCCTTCTTTGATATCGACCAGAACAACTTCTGAAGCAAAGTTTTTCATTGCAATATACTCAGCACAGCTTGCTCCGACCGCACCTGCACCTACTACCGTTACTTTCATATTTTATGTTGTTTTTTAATTAAATTGGAGCGTAAAGGTAAGGCTTTCAGTTGAATTTAGTTAAAAACACACAGTTGAATTTTAAATTTTGAGAAATTGATTTGATTCGTTTAAAAAAGATTAATGTTATGGTGTATAAGACTATTTTAAAAGGCTTGAGTAAAATCATCAAGCATTTTCTGTTTCAAACTTTTTACTCTCTTGCCTAATTAAAACAAGAGAAAGAGGGTAAAATATTAATAAAAACGACAACCCAAAAACAAGAATCGTTGTAAATAAATCACTCATTAAATAAGGCTCATTTTCATTATTTGCGAGAAAAAGATAAGATCTATAAGAGCCAAAATAGTTTGTAACAGCGTGCAGTATTGCAACTAAAAAATAACTTTTTGTACGAATGAAAACACTTTGAAAGAAAACGCCAATAAATATAGCAAAAACAATTTGAGTTAAAACTGACAGACTGATAAGATTCGGACTAAATACATTACTGGCATGAGCAAGTCCAAAAATTATTGATGAAACCCAGACCAGGTGTATTAGTTTTTTGTAATTATATAATTTTAATAAGCTATAAAAAACAAAAATCCTAAATAAAATTTCTTCAAAAAAACCTGTGGAAACACATCTAATTATAAACTCAAAATGACTTTTGTGATTACGAACCGAAGTGTTTTCAGCCAATATTGAATCCATTTGAAGATAAGACAAAAAAGCAATTACAATAGATAATAACAGAAACAAATCAAACCGAAAAAGCTTTAAATTCAGTAACTTATATTTGCGGCAAAAATAAACAATGACTAGAATGTAAATTAATTTACTAATAGAAATTGTAATTGCCTTATTATATACAAATTCATTTGATAATAAATAACCAAAAAGAAAATTAGCAAGCAAAATGCTTGCTAATATTAATATGAATGTATTTTTATTCATTATTCGAGAGTGAAATTTTTAATCAAATTCAACCCCAACATATACTTCACAATCATAAAATTCTAAACATGTACATGTTTTAAAAGGAAAACAATAATAATAACCTGAACATGAAACTAATCTAACTTTGCATGAAATACCAATTCCACCTTTATCCATACTACCATCTAAATTTCTCTGTTGTAAATATTGTTCCAACTCTTTATGAAATTTAAAATTACCACCAATGCTGTTTTTTTGAAAAGCATTTAAAGCTTCACTTTTACCTTCTTCTAAAGAAAATGTTTCTAATGAGGTGTAAATTCCATCACCAGCAATCTCATCATTATACTTTCCATCATCGGAAAATTGATACCCGCCAATATTATAATTTTCCTCCAAAACAAAATCATGATTAAAATTTACTAACTCCAATTTGATAGGAACTTCTTCTCCATATTTTGAATTTTCATTAATCATGTCATTTCCTAATATTAGGACTGATTCATCAAAACCATAAAGTTCTTCACCATTTTCATTACAAGAAATGACTAATACGCCAAACAAAAGTAGGAAATTTAATTTTAATAAGTGTTTCATCTTTTTTAATTTTTTAATTTAGAGGCAAGTATCATTAATTTTTATTTGTTAGCCCAAATGATTTATTCAATAATTTATTACATTTGAGCAATAAAATATCAGCGAATGGATTCAGTTATTGGTTATAAAATTCGAAAAGTTAGAGAGATAAAAAATCTTAGTCAAAAATATATGGCTGATAAATTATCAATAAGTCAAAGTTCTTATTCCGATATTGAAAACTGTAAAACTTTTCTTAGTGATGAAAAATTAGAAGAAATTGCTCGTATATTAGAAGTAACACCTGATACAATTAAAAATTTTAATGACCAAGTTGTATTCAATGCGTGCTCACAATCGGGATATTACAATGTAAATAACATCAACCAGATAGAAAAAATTGAGTTATTGTATAAGGAAATTATTAAAACAAAAGATGAGCAAATTTCTCAATTACTAAATTTGATTCAAATTTTGAAAGAAAAATAAGACAATCTGTAAAAAAAGCCTTAAATTTCTGTTATAGAATAGTTCTCCTAACTCATTTAAATTGGAGGGTATTCTAATCTAAAAACAATGATTTCAGCTCATGTGCATCTTTGGGAGACATTTTTCCGGCCAGAATTAAACTCAACTGTTTCCTTCTGAGTGCTGCGTCATACCGTTCTTTCTCTTCATCGGTTTCGGGCTTGATTTGAGGAACTTTGACCGGCTTATTGTTTTCGTCCACAGCTACAAAAGTATAGATACCGTTATTTGATTTGATTTGTTTACCGGTAATTGCATCGATAATCCAGACATCGACATAGATTTCCATTGAGCTCGAAAAGGCTCTTGAAACCTTTGCTTCGAGTTTAAGGATGCTACCCAGAGGAACCGGAGTATTGAATGAAACATGATTGACGCTGGCTGTTACGACCTGATAGCTTTCGGCATGAATTTTTGCAGCGATTGATGAAATTCTGTCCATTCTTGCAAGTAATTCACCTCCGAACAAATTGTTCAGCATATTTGTTTCGCCCGGCAGAACGAGATTGGTTAGTACAGAAGTTGATTCTGACGGAGTTTTAATTTCTGGATTCATAAAAAAGACCTTTACAGATTGCAAAGGTCTTTAATTATTTATCAACTTCAAATTCTTTGTCAGTCTTTAAGACTTAAAATCCACGCATCCGGCATTTCACTCTGTATAGAATTGATGTATTGCTGTGCCTGTTCTTTTTGCTCAAAAGTTTTGAAAGCAACGAAATAGTAACTTCCTTTTTTCTGAGTAAATCTTGCCTGCTCATATCCTTTTTCTCGTAATCTTTGAACAAAAGGCTCAATCTCATCCTGCTTTTTGAAAGCTCCGGCAATCACCTGATGATTGTGAACAGTCTGTTCATCTTTAATTTCCTGATAATTGCTTCTTGTGTTTTCACTAATAATTTTCACAGATGATTCAACTGCTTTAACAGCTTGGGTATTCGGGTTCATAACCGGCGAAACAAAACCACTCCACTGCTGGTTAACAAAGTCGCTTACCGGCTGTGGTTTAGCAAAATAAAGAAAGCCCCCGACCAGAAGCGGAACCAATGCAGCTGTTTTCCACCAAATCGTTGAAGAGCCGGTTTGTTCTTCGGTCTGTAAAATTCGTTTAAGTTTAATATCGTCCAGTCCGTAGGATTCCAGAAGTAAATTTCGGTGTTGAGATTCAAAAACAAGCTGATTGTTTTGATCTTTAATTAACTTACCAAGACCGCTCAGGCTCAACTCTGTATTTGAATTCAGGTGATTTTTCCAAAAATTCACCGCAGATTTCAACTTTTCTTCAGCAGCATCATAAGTCAGATTTTCTGCTGTCGCAAGCTGTTGAATCAGCAGACCGTCATTTTCAGTCAGTGAAGCATTAAAAATCAGCTCCTTAAAAGGTGGTGAAATTACAGAGATTTCTTCCTGATATACCGAGTTCGACCTCCTTGCAACAAAAGCACCAAAACCGGGTACACTGACGCAGTCATGACGCAGAAGCAATGTGAGAATATGTTTTTCAAGATTCATAATTCAAAATTAATAAATAAAAGTCACAAAAAACTTAAAGTAGATAAATTGTTGATAAAGTTTTCTTATTTTAGAGAAGTGAAAACTAATTTAAAATACCTGCTTGCTCTAACTTTTGTACCCGGTCTTGGCACTGCTACACAGCGAAAAATTATCAGAGAAATTCCGGCCGACAATCTGTGGCTACTATCTGACAAAGAGCTGAATGATGTTTTCAGAAAGAAACCCGAGTTTATTCCGGCTTTTCAAAGTTCTGAATACCTCGAATTAGCAGAAAAGGAAATTGAATTTTGCAGAAAAAATCAAATTGAAATTTATGATTACGAAACTGAAAAATATCCCGAAAAACTGGTCGATTGTTCTGATGCGCCACTGGTGATTTATAAAAAAGGTAATTATGAATTCAACTCAAAACTTCATATCGGTATTGTAGGCACCCGACAGATGACCGGATACGGAAAAGAATTTATTGAAAAATTCACAGATGAAATTTCAGACCATAATTTCTGTATTGTCAGTGGTCTTGCTTTTGGCTGTGACATTACAGCACACCGTTCAGCGGTCAAAAACAACATGCCGAATATAGCTGTACTTGCAACCGGGTTGAACAGAGTTACGCCGGCTGCACACAAGACAGTTGCAAATCAAATTATTGAAAATGGAGCGTTGATTTCTGAATATCCTTCTTTTCACACACACGAAACCATTAATTTCGTATTGAGAAACAGAATTATAGCCGGTCATTGCGATGCTGTAATTGTAGTAGAATCAGCCGAAAGATGTGGTGCACTTTTT
>CAYFWH010000110.1:0-7790 GCA_964346785.1 uncultured Weeksellaceae bacterium
AATTGATTGCTGATGCTAACACCACCAATAATATATTTTTCATCCGGACTTCTGAGCGTGACATGAACAATTCACCGCCATAGCAAAAAGAAAGGCATTGGTTTTTGATGATAGGCAGTTACTATGAAAGCCCTTCCCATTTCAATACAGTTCTTCAGAAAAGGATAAAGTTCCGGTTCGATATGAAAAAGTTCATTCAGGTAAAATCCGTTGACACCAAATTTTTCATAAACTTCATGACCAAGCGCCATTCTGTACGCACCGACAATCTGTTTTGAGTCCTCATCCCATAAAAACAAATGATGATAATGGGTGTCATATCTGTCCAGATCAATTTCCTGGTTCGTTCCTTCGCCAATTTCTCTGAAAGTAATTTCTCTGAGTCTGCCAATTTCTCTTAATATATTCGGGATTCGGTCTGCAGATGCAAAATAGCATTCATAATTGTTGTTTTTAAAAAGCAATTGCTCATCACCGATTCTCAGGTCATTAATTTCAGATTCAATCAGATACTGAGGTGTTTCATCGACGATTTGTTTTGGTTTTTTATTTCGGGTATTCATTGCTATGGTACCCGGGATTTTCAGGGTTTCCATCAACAGTGAAGTACGGTTGTAATAATAGGAAAGTGAATAAGTTTTTTTTCTGAGAAAATCACTGAGCGATCTGACCTCTTCAAATTCAAGCTGTTGCTTAGGCAAAATCGGTTTACCCAGCCTGATTTGTATCGGCTTAGTCCTTGGCCTGACCATTTCTGACGGTAACATTGCGGTTTGAAGATTGGGACTCATCTTTGAAAGTCTGTAAAAAAGCGGACTGTTTTTGGCGTGAAAATACATTGGAATAATCGGAACATTCAATCTTTGAATTAATTTAATAACCGGCTCCTGCCATTCCCGGTCAGTAATTTCTCCTTTTTCATTTTTGTTGGAAACTTCACCCGCAGGAAATATCCCCAGACTGTTTCCATCTCTGATATGTCGGATTGCTTCTCTCATGCCCATTGCACTATTGAAAACCTCTTTGCGGGTTTCAAACGGATTTACAGCAATAACCATTGATTCAAGCGGTTCAATTTTCCTTAGCAAAAAATTTCCCATTACTTTGAAGTTTGGTCTGAGTCTTCCGATTATATGCATCATCAGTATCCCGTCCAATGCTCCGAGCGGATGGTTGGCAACAATAATAAAAGGTCCTTCTTTGGGTATTCTTTTTAAGTCTTCCTCATGTAGTTCATATTTTATGTCAAGGTCGTCCAAGAGATATTCCAGATAATCCTTTGTGTTCTTCCCCAAACCTCCGGAATACAATCTGTTGACCCTTGGTATTCCGCTGATAACCTTAAACAGCCAGGCAAACGGATAACCGAGAGGGCCTAATTTCTTTAAGCCTGATGCCTGATAAATGTCTTTTGTGCTGATTAATTTCATTACTGACTTTTGATTAGTTGCAAAGTATTTTTAATAATCTGACGCAAAAGTTCTCTCCCATTTCCCAATTCAATGTTTGTCTTATCATCAAAATTTCTGACAGTGTATAAAGATACTCCTTTTTCACATTCTATTTCAAAGTCTTTTTTAATCTCTTCAATAAATGAACTCAGCTGATTAAATTTATCTTCCAGACAAAGAGAAAGTGTGACCGCAGAATTTTGCATTAAATTTACTTTTAGTTTTCTCTCATGTAAAGACTTAAAAATTCTACTGATTTTCTCTTCTGTGATAAATGAAAAATCAAGACTGGTCAGCGTCAGAAGATTTTGATTGGTTTTGAGTATATAGCATGCAACATTGGGCTCAAGCGCAAGTTTGTTGCCGATATGAGTACCCTCAGCTTCAGGATTCAAAAATGATTTCACAAAGAATGGAATTCCCTTTAACCTCAAAGGTTTCATGGTTTTGGGATGGATGACCGATGCACCGTAGTATGCGAGTTCAATCGCTTCTTCATAAGAGATTTTTTTCAAAAGTTCAGTTTTTTCAAAATATCTCGGGTCTGCATTCAGTACGCCAGGAACATCTTTCCAAATGGTCAGACTTTCTGCATCCAGACAATTTGCTATAATTGCGGCAGTGTAGTCAGAACCCTCACGACCAAGAGTAGTTGTGAAATTATTTGAGTCAGAACCCAAAAATCCCTGAGTAAGATAAAACTTGTCGCTTTCGAGTTTTTTTAAATTTTCTTCGGTTTTTATCCAGTCAACTTTTCCTTCTCTGTAGGTGTTATCTGTTTTGATATAATTGCGAACATCAATCCAAACCGACTCAAAACCGTTGTCATTGAGATATGCATTTACTATTTTTGTAGAAAGTAATTCACCAAAACAGACAGTCTGGTCATAAACAAAATCATAATTCGGAGATTTATTTCTTTCTAAGAAAATATTTAATTCATTAAAACAATCATCAATTGTTTCAAAAATAGGATGACCTGAATCAAAAAGTTCATTCACAATTTCGAGGTGCTTTTCTTTGATTTCAAGTATTTTTCGGCTGTAATCAGATTGGTTAAAATAAAGTGCAATTACTTCTTCCAGCGCATTGGTTGTTTTTCCCATTGCCGATAAAACCATGAAAGTATTGATGCAGGAAACGGTTTTCAAAACTGTTACAATATTTTTCACAGCATCAGCATCTTTGACCGAAGCTCCTCCGAATTTGAATATGTTCATCGATTCAGTAATTTCAAAATATAAAAGCAAAGATAAACAAACCCTGCTTTTATTTTCTGAATTGCTGAATTATGCAGTTTAAGAATGTTCTATTCTTTAAAATTACGATATTTGTGTATTCAAAAAAACAGTTGATTATGAATATGGGAAGAAGCCATCAGACACTGGGTGAATTTATTATTGAAAACCAGAAAGATTTTATGTATTCAACCGGTGAACTGACGAGGCTGCTCAGCTCGATTAAACTTGCGTGTAAAATCGTCAATCAAAAAGTCAATCAGGCCGGACTTGAAGATATAATAGGCAAATTCGGAAAAGAAAATATTCAGGGCGAGGAACAACAAAAACTTGATGTTTTTGCAAATGAGATTTTTATCAATACACTTTCTCAACGGGAAGTTGTTTGCGGAATAGCATCTGAAGAGAATGAGGACTTTATAAAAATCGAAAACGCACAGCATTCGGACAAGAGCAAATATGTAGTTTTGATCGACCCGTTAGATGGTTCTTCAAATATTGATGTAAATGTTTCGGTTGGAACTATTTTCTCGATTTACAGAAGAGTTACACCGGCAGGAACACCGGTTCAAATTGAAGATTTTCTTCAACCCGGAAATAAACAGGTCGCAGCCGGCTATGTGGTTTACGGAAGTTCAACCATGCTTATTTTCACTACCGGCCGTGGTGTAAACGGTTTTACACTAAATCCATCGATTGGTACTTTTTATCTCTCACATCCCGACTTAAAAATTCCTGAGAATGGAAAAATTTATTCCATAAATGAAGGAAACTATGCGCTCTTTCCGCAGGGTGTAAAAAATTATATCAAATATTGTCAGGACAAAGAAGGTGACCGACCTTATACTTCAAGATATATCGGTTCTTTGTGCGCAGACTTTCACAGGAATATGATTAAGGGTGGAATTTATATTTATCCGTCAGGGACCAATAATCCCAACGGAAAATTGAGGTTGCTGTATGAGTGCAACCCGATGGCTTTTTTGGCAGAACAGGCAGGTGGAAAAGCAAGTGATGGTTTCAATAGAATTTTAGATATAGAACCAACAGAACTTCATCAGAGAGTACCTTTCTTTTGTGGTTCAAAAAACATGGTTGAAAAAGCAGAATCAATGATGTCTGAAAACTAAAAAAGTCCGCTCAGTGAGCGGACTTCCTTATCTTAATTAACACATGAGGACAATTTATTTACTAAATCCCAAACACTAATTTACAAAGTTCGTGCCAAAGTTGTTTTTCATCTTTTAATCAATTCATAACTTTTGTCATTTCGGCTCTTAATAACGCCGCCGTTTTCGTCTAATTTTGTTAATTTATTTTCAGTTACCAGATAGTAATCAATTTCTGAATCAATATTCTCTAAAAAAATTCTGTCTCCGTCTTCCATCCATTCATAACTTCCGAAATCCTCAAAAATTTCATCACTATTCCCAAGATAACGGGTTTTTATTTCATAGCTTTCATCCGGATTCAGGCTGATTTCAGTTTCAATGCCATCACAATCAGCACAAGGCAAAACGCCTTTGTAAACACCGTTTATGTTCAATGAATTTCTTGCGTTTTCAATATTTTCAACAGAGTTTTTAACTGTATTTTCATTTGATACAGTTTTTTGATTACATCCAGTAATCAAAAAAACAACCAGTACCGAGGTCAGCAGTATTTTTTTCATTTTGTTTAATTTGCATAATAAAAAGGCACAAAACATATACCAAAATTATTGACAAATATCACTATGAATCAAATCAATAATTAAATCATCCGGAATTTGACTGAAATTCTCAAAACTATAATCTGCCGAATAAAACTGATTGCCTTTGGTGCCGATTCCAATCGTTTTCATACCGGCTCTGACAGCAGCTTCAATACCAGCCTCTGCATCTTCAAAAACCAAACATTCTGACGGAGATACATCGACGGCTAAACTGGCTTTTGAAAAAATCTCAGGATTAGGTTTTGGATTTTGAATCTGATTTCCATCAATAATAACATCAAAAAATTCAGTCAGTTCTATTTTATTCAGAATCATTCTTGCATTTTTACTCGAAGAAGCAACTGCAATTTTCAGGCTGTGTTTTTTCAATAATTTAATTTTTTCTTCAACACCCGGCAAAATAGATTTTTGGCTGAGTTGAGTAATTAATTTTTGGTAGATTTGATTTTTCAGGTCGCAAAGCTCTGTGAAATATCTGTCCGAAATTTCCAACTGAGCAGATTCAAGGATTATTTTCAAACATTTTTCACGGCCTACACCTTTTAATTTCAGATTGTCTTCCTCAGTGAAATTAACATTTAACTTATCTGCGATTTGCTTCCATGCTCTAAAATGATGAATGGCAGTGTCTGTAATTACACCGTCCAAATCAAAAATAAAACAGCGAACCATAGTTTTTGAGGTTTTGTTCAAAGTTAATCAATGTGTAATCAAAAACTAAAAATAAGATTTTTTTTATAAATTTTGATTTTGATTATCTTGCAGCCAATTATGCTAAAGAAATTTTCGACAACGGTCTTCTTTATTTTACTGGTGATTTCATGCGCCAGACAAGGTACACCTTCGGGCGGGCCAAAAGATGAAACTCCACCAAAATATTTGAGTTCCAATCCGGATACGCTTTCGTTGAATGTGCCGGTAGATTTAACCGAAATCAAAATAAACTTTGATGAATATCTGATTCTAAAAGATCATCAAACACAACTTGTTGTTTCACCGCCATTCGAAAAATCAGCCAATTATTTACCGGTTGGAACGGCTGCCAAAACAATCAGAATTAAGCTTAATGAGCCATTAAAAGAAAATACTACTTACAATTTCAATTTTGGAAGTGCTGTTCAGGACCACAATGAAGGAAATATACTCAAGGATTTTCAGTTTGTTTTTTCGACTGGCGATTATATAGACTCACTTGAAATCAGCGGAAAGGCAACTGTGCCGTCGCTGAGAAAACAGCCCAAAGATTTGGTGATTGGACTTTTCAAAATTGATTCTGCCTATTCTGACAGTATTGTGATGAAACAAAAACCGTTTTATCTCGCCAGACCTGATGCTGAAGGAAATTTTAAACTGAATTATCTTCACTCCGGAGAATACCAAATGATTGCATTCAATGATGAAGTTCAAAATTTACAATTTGACCTCGAAAAAGAAAAAATTGGTTTTGTTGATGGAAGCGTTTTGCTTGATTCCAATCAGAAAATAAATATAGAATTATTTGATCAGCTGCCTGATTATAAAGTTGTCAGAGGAGAACAAAAAGCATACGGTCATTTGGCTTTTAAATTCAAGGGACAACCCGAAGAAGTAGAAGTCAGACCATTAGATTTTGATTTTACAACTTCTGAGCAGTCTTATAGCTCGAGAAGTGATTCATTAAATTTTTGGTTTAATCCGGGGATAGATTCAATAGCTGAGAACTCAAAAAGGCTTAAGTTTGAAGTCAAACACAAAGGTCAGTCTGACACAGTTTCAATCGTTTACAGCAATAGTCACAAACATAATCTAAAGCTTGAATCAAAATCAAAACTCGGTCTGTCACCTGCCAGAAAATTAAAAATGACTTCAAATTATCCGATTGTGAAATTTGACTCAACCCTGATTAAAGTAAAAAAAGACAGTTTGGTTTTTGATGTTTCACTGATTCAAAATCAAAAAAATAAAAATGAATTCATGATTGATTTTCCGGTAGAATTAAGTTCAAAATACGATGTTGAATTTTATCCCGGTGCTGTAACCGATATTTTTGGAAAGGTCAATGACAGCATGAAATACAGTTTCAGCACCCGGGCCAGAAATGATTATGGAAATTTGATTTTGAATTTGAGAAATGTGCCTGAACATCCGTTTTTTATTGAATTATATAATGACAAAGATGAATTACTGGAAACAGAATATACGACTTCGGCAGAATTCTTTTACAACTATCTGACTCCCGGAAATTATTATTTCAGGATTCTGGTTGATGTCAATGAGAATTTATTTTGGGACACAGGCGATTTTTTCAGCCGGACACATCCAGAGCCGGCATTGATATATCCGGCAGTAATTAATGTTAGAGCAATGTGGGATACTGAAGAAACATGGATGCTACCTTTTGTTTCTGAAACTGATACCAAAAAAGAATCCTCTGCCGTTTTGGAAGAGGATTCAGATTGATATATTTTATCAGAACTTATTCTACTGTAACAGACTTCGCCAGATTTCTCGGCTGGTCAACATTTCTGCCCAATTTGACAGCTACGAAATACGAAAGTAACTGAAGCGGGATAGCAGCGAGAATAGGACTGAATTCTTCAGAAGAATTAGGAATCTCAATTGTGTAATCTGCAATTCTCTTTAATTCAACATCGCCTGAATTAACGACAGCTATAACCTGTCCTTTTCTTGCCTTGATTTCCATGGCATTGCTCACTACTTTTTCATAATGACCTGTTTTTGTTGCAATAATAAAAACCGGCATGTTTTCGTCAATCAGTGCAATTGGCCCGTGTTTCATTTCAGCAGCGGGATATCCTTCTGCATGTATGTATGAAATTTCTTTTAATTTCAGGGCTCCTTCAAGTGCAGACGGGAAATTATAGCCGCGACCAAGATAAAGTGCATTGGTAGCATCTTTATATTTTTCAGCGATTTCAATTACTTTTTCAGCTGTACTTTCAAGTGTGAATTTAACCAGTTCAGGAATGTTATCAAGCTCACTAATCAAAGAGTTAAATCTTTCTTTGCTCAGGTTTCCGTTATGTTTACCAAGTTTAATGGCAATCAGAGAAAGTATGGTCAACTGTGCTGTAAATGCTTTGGTAGATGCCACACCAATTTCAGGTCCGGCATGGGTGTATGAACCGGCGTCGGTGATTCTTGCAATTGAAGAACCGACAACATTGTTGATACCGTAAATAAATGCACCTTTTTCCCTTGCGAGCTTCAGTGCTGCAAGCGTATCGGCAGTTTCACCTGACTGAGAAATTGCGATCACCACATCTCTTTTGTTGATAATCGGATTTCTGTATCTGAATTCAGAAGCATATTCAACTTCAACAGGTATTCTCGCCAGATCTTCAATCAGGTATTCACCGATTAGTCCGGCGTGGTAAGAAGTACCGC
>CAYFWH010000111.1:0-1887 GCA_964346785.1 uncultured Weeksellaceae bacterium
CGCTGCTCAGGTTGCTGCACAGGATGCTACTGCACAAGCGCTTGAAGCTGGTTTCAGAAGAGTTAAAGTATATGCGAAAGGACCCGGTCAGGGAAGAGAATCTGCAATCCGTACTATTCATAACGGAGGTATTGAAGTAAGCGAAATTATTGATGTGACTCCACTTCCGCACAACGGATGTCGTCCGCCAAAACGCAGAAGAGTTTAATCTGATTAGTACTTACTATTAATAATAATTTAAAAGAAAATGGCAAGATATACAGGACCAAAAACAAAAATCGCCAGAAAATTCGTTCAGCCAATCTTTGGTGATGATAAAAGCTTCGAAAAGAAAAAATACCCTCCAGGACAACATGGTCCAAACAGAAGAAGAGGTAAAAAGTCTGAATGTGCAATTCAGCTGGAAGAAAAACAAAAAGCAAAATATACATACGGAATTCTTGAAAGACAATTCCTGAATATGTATAAAAAAGCAAACGCACACCCTGGAATTACCGGTGAGATTTTGCTTCAGCTTTGCGAATCAAGACTGGATAATGTAGTTTACCGTTTTGGTGTTGCACCTTCAAGAAGTGCAGCAAGACAACTTGTTTCTCATAAACATATAACTGTCAACGGAGAAGTGGTAAACATTCCTTCATATCAGTTAAAAGCAGGTGATACTGTTGCAGTGCGTGAAAAATCAAAAACACTTGCAGTAATCTCTGATTCACTGAGATCAAGATCAAATTATGACTGGCTGATCTGGAATGACGAACAAATGTCAGGTACATTTAATACGGTTCCAGAAAGAATTCAGATTCCGGAAGACATCAAAGAACAATTGATTGTCGAATTGTATTCTAAGTAATCACTGATTACGAGAATTTGTTTGAAAAATTGAAACCGGATGGGGTTCATATGATTTAAAAACTAAAAAAAATAAGATGACAATTTTAAACTTTATAAAACCGGACAAAGTAATTTTAATCGAATCTGATGATCATATCGGTCAATTCGAATTCCGTCCGTTGGAACCGGGCTACGGTCTGACCATCGGGAATGCTTTGAGAAGAGTTCTGCTTTCTTCATTGGAGGGATATGCTATCACTTCAATTAAAGTAGAAGGAGTAGATCACGAATTTTCAACCATTTCAGGGGTTGTCGAGGATATGACTGAAATTATCCTGAATCTGAAAAAAATCAGATTCAAAAGACAGATTACTGAGACTGACAGCGAAACTGTAAGCGTTTCAATTTCTAATCAGGAACAACTGACTGCAGGAGATTTTGGCAAATTCATCTCAGGCTTCCAAATCCTTAACCCGGATCTGGTAATTGCCAATATGAATAAAAAAGTAAAAATCGATATGACCTTTACTATCGAAAAAGGTAGAGGTTATGTGCCGGCAGATGACAATAAAAAGTCAAATTCACCTATCGGTACAATTGCAATCGATTCTATTTACACGCCGATAAAAAATGTGAAATACAGTATTGAGAATTATCGTGTTGAACAGAAAACAGACTATGAAAAGCTGATTCTGGATATCTCAACCGATGGTTCAATTACTCCTCAGGATGCACTTACCGAAGCTGCTAAAATTCTGATTCACCACTTTATGCTTTTCTCTGACGAAAGAATTACACTTGAAGCAGAAGAAGTGGCATATGGTGATACCTATGATGAGGAAGCTCTTCACATGAGACAATTGCTGAAGACCAAATTAGTTGATTTGGACTTGTCAGTAAGAGCACTGAATTGTTTGAAAGCAGCCGAAGTTGAAACTTTGGGTGAACTGGTTTCTTACAATAAGTCAGATTTGATGAAATTCAGAAACTTTGGTAAAAAATCTTTATCAGAACTCGAAGAATTGATTGACAATAAAGGATTAAGCTTTGGAATGG
>CAYFWH010000111.1:1897-7788 GCA_964346785.1 uncultured Weeksellaceae bacterium
ATTTCCAAATATAAGTTGGACATAGAATAATTTAAGAAAAATGAAAAAAAACAAAAAATTCAATCATTTAGGAAGAACAGCTGCACACAGAAATGCGATGCTGTCAAATATGGCCTCTTCTCTGATTACTCATAAAAGAATCAATACTACAGTTGCAAAGGCTAAATCTTTGCAGGTATATATCGAACCGTTGATTACCAAATCAAAAACTGACGACACCCATAACCGTCGTATCGTTTTTAAATACCTTCAGGACAAAGAAGCAGTTACTGAACTGTTTCGTGAAGTTGCTCCAAAGGTTGGTGATCGTCCGGGTGGATATACCCGTATCATCAAAACCGGTTTCCGTCAGGGAGATGGTGCAGATACTGCGATGATCGAACTGGTTGATTTCAACGAAACCTACACAACTGCAAAACCTGAGAAGAAAACCAGAAGAAGCAGAAGAAGTGGCGGTGCTAAGAAAGAAGAAGTAGTTGAAACCGAAGCAAAAGTTGAAGAAACTGTTGTTGAGGAAACAGCGGTTGAGGAAACTCCAGAAGCTGTTGTTGAGGAGACTCCGGTTGCAGAAGAAACTGCTGCTGAAGAAACCAATGACGAAGCTGCAGATACTTCGGCTGAAGAAGAAAATCAGCCTGAAGCATAATTCAGAAAGAATTATATCTAAATATAAAGCAAGCCAATTCGGCTTGCTTTTTTAATTCAATAAATTGATAATATAAAAACCGCTCTCAAAAAGAAAGCGGCTGTATGAATGTTTCAAAATATTCTGTGTTTTATCCTTCAGTATAATACTTAAAGAAATATGGAATGGTTTCAATTCCCTTATAGAAATTGAACAAACCGTAATTCTCATTTGGTGAGTGAATTACATCTGAATTCAGACCAAATCCCATCAAAACTGATTTGGAACCTAACTCTTTTTCAAATAATGCTACAATCGGAATACTACCACCGCTTCTCGTTGGCAATGCTTCCTTTCCGAAAGTTTGAGTCATCGCTTTTTTTGCAGCGAGAAAACCTTTGTCATCTGTTGGTAAAATGTATGAATGACCACCGTGATGTGGTTTCACAACAACTCTCACCGAAGACGGAGCCAGAGTAGGGAAGTAGTCAGTAAAAAGTTGGGTAATTCTATCCGGATCCTGATTGGGTACAAGTCGCATCGAGATTTTTGCATGTGCAACCGAAGCTATTACAGTTTTTGCACCCGCACCGATGTATCCACCCCACATTCCGTTTACATCCAAAGTCGGACGGATAGAAGTTCGCTCGATTGTCGTATATCCTTTTTCACCCATTATATCAGCAATACCAATTGATTTTTTGTAATCATTTAAATCAAAAGGAATCTTGGCCATTTCAGCTCTTTCTTCATCACTGAACTCAATAATACCATCATAAAATCCGGGTATTGTAATTCTTCCGTCTTCGTCATGAAGTTTAGCAATCATTGATGAAAGAACATTCAGCGGATTTGGAACTGCACCGCCATAAACACCTGAGTGCATATCTAATGTAGCTCCGTGAACTTCAACCTCTACATAACTCAAACCTCTTAATCCCACTGAAATTGAAGGTTGTTCTTTTGAAATAATATCTGTGTCAGAAATCAGTATAATGTCATTTTTTAATTTCTCACGGTTTTGAGGAACAAATTCACTCAAACTGCTTGATCCAACTTCTTCTTCACCTTCAATCATAAATTTGACATTACAAGGAAGCTCGCCTGTTTTGTTCATTGCTTCAAAAGCTTTTACATGCATAAAAAACTGGCCCTTGTCGTCGGCTGAACCTCTTGCAAAAATTGCTCCGTCAGGATGAATTTCAGTTTTCTTGATTACCGGTTCAAACGGATCAGATTCCCATAATTCAATCGGGTCTGCAGGTTGAACATCATAATGACCGTAAACCAAAACTGTGGGTTTTGACGGGTCGATGATTTTTTCGCCATAAACCACAGGATAACCACTGGTTTCACATACTTCAACATTGTCTGCTCCGGCATTTCTTAAAAATTCTGCAACTTTGTCTGCTGTATTCAGTACATCCTGATTAAATGCAGGATCGGCACTGACAGACGGAATTTTGAGCAGTTCAATTAATTCATTAAGGAATCTGTCTTTGTGTTCATTGATATATTTCTGAGTTTCGTTCATTATAGAAATGATTTAATAAACGGCTAATGTAATAAATTCAGCTTAATTTTTTAGTTTTTGTATCCGCTTTCTTAATCTGCTTAATTCAAAATCCTTTCTTTTATTAAATAAAATCTTATATTTTCTTATAAAACTCCATTCCTGATTATAAAACTGTTTATCAAAAAATTTAATGGTAACTTTAAGGATTGATGATTTATGCCGGTTAATTTATTATCTTCGTTATCAAATTAAATTTAATGATTATTTACAGTGTTACCATCAGTGTTGATGAAAGTATTGAAGAAGAATGGCTGAAGTGGATGAGAAAAATCCATATTCCTGAAGTAATGAATACCGGTTGTTTTATTTCGTGTCGTTTCTCAAGACTGACATCACATCGAGAAGAAGGGAGCGTGAGTTATTCTGCACAGTACAGCTGTCACTCAGGTCATGAGTTAAATGAATACAAACAGAAATTCGCATCCGAATTACAGCAAAAATCAGTTACTGAATTTGCAGATAAAATGCATGCTTTCAGAACAGAGCTCGAAGTAATTGATGATTTTTATTCAGTTCTAAGCTGAATCATGCCGTTAATTTTTCGAGCGAATACTTGATCATATTATCCACACTTTTGTATGAATCCTTACTGAATTCACCGGTGGCTCTGTTGGCAACAATACAATTAATTGATAAACCTTCGTGTCCCATCATTGCAGATAAACCGTAGATAGCAGAAGTTTCCATTTCAAAATTGGTGATTTTTAAATCACCAAATCTGAAACCGGAAAGAATTTCGTTGATAGTATCCGGTCTTGGTTCTAATCTGAGATATCTTCCCTGTGGACCGTAAAAGCCGATTGCAGTAGCTGTTATGCCACTTGATGTTTGGTTTGAAGATAATTTGTCAAAAAGATGTTCAGAACCTTTGACCACATACGGAAAAGCTTTTTTAGTATCCCAATTTGAGTAGTTTTGAAATGCTTTTTCGATTTCAATTTCACGAAATTTTTCTGAATCCTGATAGTAATGAAGTAAACCGTCAAAACCCAGACCATGGGTGCTCAATACATAGGAATCAACCGGATTTTCCGGATGCAGAGCACCTGAGGTGCCCATTCTTACAAAACTTAATTTTCTGAATTCGTTTTTTATTTCACCGCTCTCTAAATCTATGTTTGCAAGTGCATCGAGTTCACTGAAAACAATGTCAATATTGTCAGTTCCCATGCCGGTTGAAATTACGGTCAATCTTTTTCCGTTCAGTGAACCGGTGTGGGTAACGATTTCTCTTTTTTGAGTTTTGAATTCTATTTCGTCAAAATATTTTGAAACTTCTTTCACCCGATCCGGATCTCCAACCGTAATTACCAAATCCGCAAGATGTTCGGGTCTGATATTGCAGTGATATATACTTCCGTCAGGATTCAGAATAAGTTCTGATGCAGCTTTGCTCATTTTTTTTATATTAAGTTTTTTTGTAACGATGATTTCCTTCTTCATATAATTCAATCGGTAAACCATCGGGATCTTTGAAAAAAGTAAACCTTTTTCCGGTAAATTCATCTATTCTAATGGGTTCAACGGTATAGCTATGTGAGTTAATTCTCTCTATTTCTGCCTCAAGGTCATTCACTTCAAATGCAAGATGCCTGAGTCCGCATGCTTCAGGTTCTGTCAATCTTTTGGGTGGATTTTGAAAAGAAAAAAGTTCAACAACATATTGTCCGTTCAGTGATAAATCGAGTTTATTGGAATCCCTTTCCTTACGATAAACTTCACGAATGACCTCAAGTCCGAGTACCTCTGTATAGAATTTCTTGGAAATTTCATAATCAGAACAAATAATCGCAATATGGTGAAGAGATTTAAGCATTTTGTACAGCTTTGTTTTTTCTATTTAATTTGAAAATAAAGATAAATATAATCATTGTTATAGCATAGGACAAAGGCCAGATAATAACTTGCTCACTAAAATCAAGAAAACTTTTGTCCATTAGTATAAATGTAATTGAGATGGCTGCGGCGGCAATAACCGAATTTAATATCTTGATTTTCAGATTACTCCAGTTATCCGGTGCAAAATTCATAAATAAAACCATTATCAGAACGACAGGGATAGAAATCAACAAACTTGTACTCAGTATAATGATGTAATAATACCAAAAGTCTTTTCCCGGACCGATGATAGTCAATGAAATAAAAGGTGCAAGAATCATTGTCAGTAACCAGACCTTTAGTATATATATCAGAATCTTCATTTTTAGTTTTTTATACCTTCCAATTTAAGAATAAAAGCATATTCAAAGGCAACTTCTTTTAGTGTTTCAAACCTGCCTGAAGCGCCTCCATGCCCTGCATCCATATTGGTTTTCATCAGTAAAAGCTGATTTCCGGTTTTCATTTCTCTCAATTTACTAACCCATTTGGCAGGCTCCCAATACTGAACCTGTGAGTCATGCAGTCCGGTTGTAACCAAAAGATTCGGGTAATCCTTTTTTTCAATATTATCATAGGGTGAATAATATTTGATGTAATCATAATATTCTTCCTCATTTGGATTTCCCCATTCGTCATATTCACCTGTAGTCAGTGGAATAGTGTCGTCGAGCATTGTGGTCAGTACATCTACAAACGGAACCTGTGCAATCACACCGTTGTACAATTCGGGTGCTTGGTTGATAACTGCTCCCATCAGCAATCCTCCTGCAGAACCGCCCATCGCATAAAGGTGTTTGGCAGAAGTGTAATTATTTTCAATCAAATAACGGCTGATATCCACAAAATCATTAAATGTATTTTTCTTTTTCAGTAATTTACCGTCTTCATACCAGGGTCTTCCCAGTTCTTCACCGCCACGAATATGTGCGATGGCATAAATAAATCCGCGGTCGAGCAAACTCAGTCGGGAGGTACTGAAATAAACATCCATATTGACACCATACGAACCGTAACCATATAACAATAAAGGTGTTTCAGCACTTAATTTTGTGCCTTTTTTGTAAACCAGTGAGACAGGAACGCTCACTCCGTCTCTCGCTTTAACCCATATTCTCCTGGTTTCGTAATTTTCTTTTTTGAAATCACCGAGAACCGCCTGTTCTTTTTTGACTTCAGATGTTTTATCAGTCATATTGAAATCAATTACAGACACCGGAGTTGTCATTGAAGTATATGAAATTCTAAGGATACTGGTATCGAACTCGGGATTTCTTGAAGTGTTAGCAGTATAAACATCTTCATCAAAAGGTAAATAATAATTGATTTTATTGTCCCAGCTTCTTACATTGATTTTGGTCAATCCGTCTGACCTTTCGTCTATTACCAAATAATTTTTGAAAATTTCAATTCCTTCTAATAAAACTTCGGGTCTGTGAGGTATGACATCAACCCAGTTCTCTTTTTCGGTTTGGTCAACCGGCGTTTTCATCAATTTAAAATTGGTAGCCTTGTCTTTGTTGGTCAGGATGAAAAAATGATCCTGATAATGTTCAATACTGTATTCGAGATTTCGTTCTCTTTTCTGAAGAATTTTCCATTCGGCATCAGGATTTCCGGCATCGATAAACCGGTACTCATTTGAAACTGTACTGCTGCTGCCGATGATGATATATTTTCGGGATTTGGTTTTATAAACAAAACAATCAAAAGTATCATCTTTTTCTTCAAAAACGAGTTCGTCAGCAGACTGAGGTGTACCCAAACGGTGTTTCCATATTTGATAAGCTCTCAGACTTTTATCTTTTCGGG
>CAYFWH010000112.1:0-7671 GCA_964346785.1 uncultured Weeksellaceae bacterium
AGGCAGGGAGGCTAATGTCTCTCAAAGGCCCTTCCTTACGGCGTTTGATCAAGAGGCACAGGAATGTGAGGATAGATCGTACGAAGCTTTGGCGAACGGTCGAAATTTAAGAAGCTAAGTTGCAGATAGGAAGTTTGTTTTCGGTCTGTAATCGAAAAAAAAGAACAGACTAAGCATGTAGAAAGCGCGTAGGCTGCTTGTTTGGACGCGGGTTCGAATCCCGCCAGCTCCACTTTTTAACGCTGATAATCAGTGTGTTATCCGGTTAAATGATTTGAATAAAATAAGGCATAGTTTTTAAACTCTGCCTTTTTATTAATCAGAAAGAATCACTATTCAGACTGAAAAATCTTCTTTCTCTTCTTCATATGATTCAAAGAATAAATTTAATATATCTTCAAAATCTTCAGTTTCACATATTGCGAACTTTAGTATTCTCAATTTAGAATAATACTTATCTATTTTTATTCCTTTTCTCTGAATTTTTTTTTTCACATCAGAAAACTTCACATTGGCTTTTAGAATTCCGAAATAGACTTTCATAAACTAAGATTTTATGGCTTGCACTAATCCATTACCAATATCTCTATAATCGAGACCATCGATTTTTAAAGCATTTTCTTCTAATAATCTCCAAATTTCTTTTGCTGATTTTTTGGGAAATTGTTCCATGTATAAAGCAGCCAGACCACTAACATGCGGAGTAGCCATGCTTGTTCCATTCATTTTTTTATAGAACTCATTACTTTTACTGTTTTTTACATAAGAGCTGAAAATATTAACTCCCGGTGCACAAATATCAACTGCACCACCAGTTGTTGGATTTAAACCTCCATTTGAGAAAGAAGCAATTTTCATATTAGAATCAATAGCAGCAACAGCCATGATAGACTGTGCGTTGGCCGGAGCTGATACAGGCTTAGGCATTGACGGCCGTTTACTGTCATTTCCGGCTGCTGCAATTATTAGACAATTATTATCTAATGCTTTTTGTCCAACTGTTTCAAACAATGGCGACGGTGATTCATTTAGATTGACCGGAGAGGCAAGAGACATTGAAATTATACGAAATTCCTTGGTAATAGCCCAATCAATGGCGTCAATGATTGAACTTGTAGAACCTATTCCATTATTTGCCAGAACCTTTGCGATTTTAATATCTGCATCTTTAGCAATTCCATATCGATTCATGGTTTCTGATTGTAAAAAGCCGGCTGCAACACCTGCACAATGGGTACCATGACCATGTGAATCCTGATCCCAGGGCTCTCCTGCTACAAAAGATTTTCCTTCAATAATACGGTTTTGAAAATCAGGATGATCAATTTGGAAACCTGTATCAAGAATGCATATATCAATTCCTTTTCCTGTAAACTTAGTATTTTGTAATCCTATTGCTTCCAATCCCCATTCGTAATTCACAATCAAATCCGGAATTCTATTTCGATCTTGAATTAATTTTTCAAGTTCCAATAGTTTTTTTTGAAGATCTGATATGTTTTCTTTTAGATCCCCAATCAATTCCAATTCATTTTGAGCAATTGTAAATTCTTTTTCTTCTTCAAAATACAGGATGGGATGAGTTTTTTGTGCGACAACTTTGGTTAAGTGTTCCTCATCCACATCATCAGCAACCACAACATTCAGATTCTTATATAACATTGCATTTTTTCCATCAATAATATCGAAAGATCTATTGGTAGAACTTAAATCTTCTGAAGAAGCAACACTCAGACTGAATTCATTTTCAATTTTATTCAGAGTTTTATCAGTCTGATTTTTAAGCAACAAGATATATCGTTTTCTTTTTCTTCTAGCTCTCATTTCTTTTAGTTTTGAAGTCTGTTAAAGAGTTTTTCTAAAATCAAATAAATATCTTCTTTTATTAATTTCATTCTCAGTTTATTATTGATTAAGCTGATGCTTCCGTTTTGTGTACTTATTAAGTCATCCCAAAAAACCTGTACAGCATTATACGAATTCAGCTCACTGATTTTATTATCATTGATTATATTATTTTGTATTAAAGAAAGTATTAAGCTATTTAAAATATCCTCGCCCTCTTCTATTTTCTCAATTTCAAGATGATAGATTTCTTGAAGTATGGTGTTTAATTCGTCCAAGGCTCTAAATCCAAATGACCAGTACAAATCTCTTCTTCCGGTTTTTAATTTTTCCATACTAACCGGATTAACACCTCTCTTTGCTAAAGAAAGCATGTTTTTCAGATTTAAAACTTCTGATTCTTTGCTTTGCTTTCCTTTTTCTTTAAAATAATTCAGTAATTCTTCTAAAAAGTTATTCAATTCTTCTTCAAAACTAAAAGATTTTTCCGAATACAATTTCTGTACTCTATTGAAATCATCCAGTAATTTCTCAAGGATTTGTACATTATGATGAATAAGTTCAAACATTATTATTCAAAACTTATTTGTTCTATTTTTTTACCGTTCGCGTCTTCCATTACAATCAAACGAATTCCCTCTTCCTCCATTTGAACATGAAGATTGATAAACATCGAATTCTCATCCTCTTTAACCGTGGCGTCCGGATCAATATACAATTCATTTAACCTAACATCAACAAGCTTATAGTGACTCAGCAACGAATTGGTTACTATTCTTTTTAATTCTTCATTTTCTTCTTCTGTTGCACCTTCCTGTGTGGTAAAGCCTTTTATTTTCAAGTCCTTAATTCTTTCTCCGATATTTGTTTTATTAATTGTACTAATAGTTTCTCTGCCATAATACTGATCTCTCTTTTCAAGTTCTTTAAAAATTGCTTGATAGATTCCATCTTTTTCTGTAACTTGTTTAAGAGGTAGGGTTTTAATTTGCAATCCTTTTTCCTTATTAGTTTTTTTAATCTCGTTATTTACCTCTTCTAAAAAATCTTCTTCCCTTATTTTAAAATCATACTTATTGTCTTGATCAATATTTGCTACCTTTAAAGGAATATCCATCTTAACCAAAGGAATTGAATATCTTGGCACTTTAAAAAACTTGAGATAAGAATGCTCAGCATATTGTTTGGCAACTTCAACAGCAGCTTCATCAGCCTTTTTACGAGCCTGAATTATCTCACTGTTGAGATAATTCAGGTAATCTGATAATTTAATCATTCGTAAAATATTTTAAAATTTATCCGCCCAGCAGTCCTAAAACTTTTTCTAAACCTGAAGGCATTTCATCATTGGTGGCTTCCACATGAACTTTAAGAGAATACTCTTTCTGCACTTTGACACCTGTTGTAGTCGATCTTTGATTAGACATAGATACACTAAAAGTACTTTTATCAAATAAACTTCTTAACAAACCTGGTGAATTCTCATACTTCATGTTAATTTTATTAATGTTTGTTGTTTTATTTGTAAAAACAGAATTTAACTTCACATTAAAATCTATTGTGCAACTTTCTATCCTAAAGGACGGGATATTCACCAATGCAATAAAAGGAACATTTATAACAACATCTTCTTCTATAGTTGGATCTACGTCAGGATTTGTTACTGAATCATAAGCCGGGTTTTTAGTCACCTTATGATAACTGAAGTTAGCCATCAAAAGTTCTCTATCTTCTTTATCTTCATCTAAAAATCCAAAATCATCATCACCTGATGCATCTTTTTTAAAGGCAGTCTTATTGATAAATTCAATCGTACTTGCGGAGGCGGCTGCCTGTGCATCTACACATGCCATTAATGGCCCTCCAATAATTTTAGCAAAATCTAAACCTCCCAATTCTGCCGCAAAGTCGGAGTCTGAGGCGTTCGAAACAGAAAAATCCTGGACATTAAAACGCTCCATCATATCTCCGATTATACCTCCGGCAGTTTTCATAAATTTCTCCCAATCGGGATCATAATTTTTCTTGAAATCATCAATAATAGCCAGTAATTCTTTTTTAGTAAGATTTTCAAGCTCTGAGGATGATACTCCTGATATCTTTTGATATAAATCAGGTGTAAGATTTGTTTCCAATTCTGTAAGAAACTGAACAATTTCAGATTTGTTCTTTTTACTGTAATCCTGTTGTAGGATCAATTCAAAGTTTTTCATAATAAATAAATTTTAGTTTAGATAGGTGCAATATAGTTATTTTTTTTTAAAACACAAGTAATTAATCATTGAAACTTACCAACTATTGCTACTCTCTTTAATTATTTTAAATCGAACAAATAGAAAAGATTTTGGAGCAATTCAGCTTAAAAAATTATCTTTTGCAGAAAAGTTAATTTCGATTAATTAAATTTTTATTAAATTTATAGTCAATCAATTAAAGGAAATTCTCGACAAAACTATTTTTTTAACATTTAAACTCTGCTAAAATGGCTACCAATCAAGAATTAACAGAACTGATGGCACTTGACCTCGGTATCTCCATCACCAAACGAAGACCTTATGCAAATGAAGTTTTTAAGTGGTTAGACATCGATTTATTGCCTCATTCTTCAACCGACACCTTACTCTGCGAAATCTATGAATGGAACGGTAGGAACTGGCGTACAACCGGCAACAACCTGATCGGCTATTTATTTTCGGGAGATGAATTACAACAAGTCAGAAAAGAATTGCAGTCTGTACCCAAAGAAACCGCATCTGTACCGGATTTTGAGTTTTCAAAAGAGCAACTAACAGAATTTGGCTTTCAATTGCCTTCGCTTTTTAATATCGGTTTTAGCGGAAATATGAAAAGTGCAAAAACGATATCAGTAAAAGTGAATTCGGTTGTCAAGACAAGAATCAATAACCTGGACCCAATCAGTATCAAAATCATGCAGGCTGCATCTAAGTTCTCTGAAAAAAAATCAAAAACATTTCGAAAAAACATCAAATTTAATTTTCTAAGCAGGGCTTTATTTTACGCAAAAAGCGTTGAGATATACCTCGAAAAAGAAGCCGGCAGTTCAATCGATTTAAATTTTGACACAAAAAGTGTTACAGCAAAAGTCAAAACAGACACCGACACCAAAAAAGAAATTATTTTGACCTATAATGGGAACATGACTCCTTTCGGAGCAAATTTCATCAAGGGAAAAGACTTCGGGATTTAATTTTTTTGTTCTCAACTAAAAAATACTTTTAACATGTTTAACTTTTTCGGAAACCAGAATGACAATTACAACAATGCCTACAATTCCCAGTACAAAATGAACATTATCAATGAGTACTGGAAAGGCAGAAACGCTATTTCTGCAATGGATGTGGGAACCGCAGATTCGTCTCTGACCAATCTGAAATCTTCATTGAGTTTTCTTCAAAATGGTGAATATCCGCAAATCGTAGCGTTGTATAAATTTATCTGCAATACACTTGAAATATGCATTGGAGAATTCAAGTCGAGAGACTTAAACAATCAGGAAAGATTCAAAAAATCACTTGAAGAATCACATAATGCTTTAGCGCTCTGTGATGCTGCTATATCCAGTTACAAAACCATCCCCCAACAGCTGATTGTTCAGGAAAATCTATGGGGCATCATGCCCTATTGTCAAAATACAATAGTCGCCTTCAGACCTATAATTTACAGCACGGTCAAGATGACTGAAGGATTCATAACCAGACAGCAAGGCGGTTTTTTTGATGAATTGAAAATTACCCGTGAAGTGATTGACTCATTAAAAACCATCGATGAATCAAAGTTTGAACCCGATTCGACCAATTCCTCAATATCACTTATGATTTTTGTGAATAAACTAATTGAGTTATATGAAAGACGGGCAGATATGCTTGAAGAGAAAAGAAAAAAAATAGAATACCTCAACCCGATTGGAAAAAATGTTTTCATAGTACACGGCCATGATTATAATGCACTTTCAGAATTAGAAAACATGCTCGAAAACGACCTTGGTATCAATCCGATAATTCTGAAAGATGAATATACCTATGGCGGAACCATCATTGAAAAATTCGAGGATTTCGGAAAAGATTGTGCTTTTGCGTATGTGATTTTTACAGCCGATGATGTGGTTGAAAATAAAGGGAGGAGTCATTTCCAGGGAAGACCAAATGTTTTATTCGAACTCGGCTGGTTTTGTGGCAGATACGGCAGAGACAAAGTCAGAATTCTGAAACAAAGAGACACCGTACTTCCCTCGGATTTAAACGGACTTACAACCATCAACTTCACCAAATCACTCACCGAAGTTTTTGACATTATAAAAGCAGATTTGCAGAATGTAAATATTCTGAAATAAGGAATCAAACATAAAACTCCGCCGTTTCTGCATATTTCTTACCGATGACAAGCAGCGTATCCATATTTTCATAATAATCCATCTGAACCAGCGAACCGATTTCGTCGTCGCTGAATTCAAACCCAAGTTCTGCAAGTTGCAATTTCCCAATCACCACATTGTGTCTTTCAAAACTGAATAACTTTTCATTCATTCTGAAAAACGGTGCATAAGATTTGTCTTCATCACTAAACTGACTGTCTATAAAATGATGGTGTTTTCCCTTATTCACACCTACTCCTTCTAAGAGTATCTGATTCATTTCCATCGCATCGGTCATAAACAAATCGGGTAGCCGGTTTGCCCAGTTAAGTGCTTTGAGTTTTCTGAATTTTTCAGCTTTCTCCTTTTTTACACCACTTCCGGTTCCCACCGAACAGATGTGAAGGTTTTCGGCACCTGTATCCCACTTAAACCCAAATGTTCCAACAGTAGTGGTCAGAAAAGAAACCCAGGAAGGATTGTTGGCCAGACTAACACCACCATCAATAAAAGCAGCATCAAATTCAACTTTGTTCCGGGTTCTCAGTCTAAGGATTTTTGGTTTAAAATAATAGGGCGCAGCCGAAGATGCGCGGCATAATTCCCATAGTTTCAAATGCTTGTTCGCGTGATAATATTTTCCATCCGGATGATTGGCAACCGTCCAAAGACTGTAAGTATCTGCCCTTTTGGCGTTGATAGCTAATCCGCAAACAATATTTTCGGTGTCGCCGATGGTAATTTCTTTAAATTCTGATTTTAGAATGTCCTCCAGATTTTCAGAGGAATAATTTTCTTTAAATAATGCTCTCAATCCGGTCCAGTTTCTTGGAATGATTTTACATTTCCTTCCTTTTCCGAAAATATCTTGTCCAAGATTTAAATACAATGCGGTAAGTTCATCCACAGATTTTCCAATAGCCAAACCGGCAGCAATAATTGCCCCCGTACTGGTTCCGGCAATCAAATCATAATATTCACCAATGCTTTAATTGTGTTTTTTTCTGATTTCCTGTTCTAATTTTTTTAAGATGCCAAGGGTTAGAATTCCTCTGACGCCTCCGCCATCCAAGTTTAAAATTTTCCGTGGCCGGGGTGAATTTTCTAATTTCTGTTCTAAAAATGAATTCATGATTTGAGTACAATAGCAGATTGAATTATCAAATTTAATGATTTTTAAATACTTAATTCAAAAACCAGGGTAGAAACAATCAAAAACTTCGAAGCTATGAAAACCTGTCTGAAATTCTACTTTTTTACTCTAAAGTATTTATTCATAATTTATTAGATTTGTTAAAATATATGTATGGAGCAATCCCGTCAGGGATGATATAATGGTAACCGAGCAAAAAGTATTAATTAAAACTCATAAGGGTGAAATGATTGTAATTAATAATAAATTGAATATGATAAGAGATATTTATTCGATTGGATTGAATCGTAGTCAATATGAG
>CAYFWH010000113.1:0-7617 GCA_964346785.1 uncultured Weeksellaceae bacterium
TGTCATTTCTTCTTATTCGCTTTAATATATTTGGCTCTTTCCTCTGCTACTTTCAGGGCTTCTATTCCTAAATCTTCGTCTTGAATTTCATATAAAATCTTGTCGCTTAGGAATGAAACCAAAAGTTCGTCTGCGTTGTAATCGTATATGTCGGCAAGTTTAAGAACTACTTCTTTTGTTATTTTTCGCTCTCCACGTTCCATTTTGCTTAAAATAGCAACATCAATGTCGAGCAATGCAGCAACTTTCCGTAAGGGAAGTTCCTTTTCTTCTCGTATGTGTCTTAACTTTTCGCCTATTGTTCCTGTTGACATAACCTCTATTGACATAATGTGTCAAAAGTAGGAAAAGATTTTTGATTTGTATCATTTTAATTCAAATTCTTTTCAACATCCTTGTCGAACATTGGGAAATTGGCTCTTTTGCAAAACTTGGGTGGTGTGTCGGCTTGAGCGGTTTTGCCAATGTGCGGTTGGCTAAAATTATTTTTTAAAATGTGCGGTGGGAAAAATTTTTAAAACATTCGGGTCGGATTGTGTGTCGCTAAAGTCAGTCCGTAAGTTTTTGTCATGATGTCAAAGTTCGTTTTTAGATGTCTGTTTTTCGGATTACTGTCGTTCTTTAGGCTTGCTTACAACGCACAAATATACGCAACTTTTTCAAATACAAATATTTATTATTTTTTATATGTGAATAAATCGCAAGACTCACAGAATCAATAGTATTGATAAAATAAAGTATTGCGCGATTTGTATTGTTTGTTTCGTGATATTGATTATATTTGTTTTTTAGACAATACAAAATACGCAATCAGAAACCATGAAATTTGATCCTCAAAAATACACTTACGAAATTGGAAGCCACAAAAGCAAAAATGTGATTTGGGTGCTATTTCCATATAATCAATCGTTGATTTCGGAACTCAGACAAAACACTACGGCAAGATGGAGCAACTCCAATAAAAAATGGTATTTACCGGACAATTCTCATTACAGAACGCTTTTAGGAATAGAACAAAGTCTATACAGCAAAAACACTTTTGAAGACATTGACCCGGTAAACCACCCGGCTTTTAACCGGTTTATTGAGCAATTAAAATTGAAAGGATACAGTCCGAACACGATAAAAACTTATTCAACAGAGTTTACACAATTGCTTAAAATACTAAAAAATCATCCGGTTGACGATCTTTCGCCCGAGAAGCTTCGCTCTTATATTTTGTATTGTATCAATACTTTGAAATTGTCAGAGAATCTGATTCACAGCAGACTAAACGCAATTAAGTTTTATTTTGAACAGGTGCTTCATCGTGAAAAGTTTTTTGTGGATATACCCAGGCCCAAAAAACCAAGCACACTGCCCAGAGTTCTATCTAAACAAGACATCAAAAAAATGTTTTCGGCAATTGAAAATAATTTAAAACATCTTCTGATTCTTAAATTATGTTACGGTATGGGACTGCGTGTAAGCGAAATTGTTGCACTCAAAATTTCAGATATTGACAGCAACAGAATGATGGTTTTGATAAATCGTGGGAAAGGTAAAAAAGACAGATATGTGAATTTACCCGAATCTGTTTTGGAATTGCTGCATAAATATATTGAAGCTTACAAACCCAAAGATTATCTTTTCGAAGGACAATATGGCGGACAATATTCGGTGCGTAGTTGTCAATCTGTTTTTAAAAACGCAATGAGAAAAGCCAATATAAACAAGAAAATTGGGATACATGGTTTGAGACACTCTTATGCCACCCATTTGATTGAACAAGGCACCGATATTCGTTTTGTACAGGATTTATTAGGCCATTCGAATATAAAAACCACAATGGTTTATACTCATCTGACCGATGTATCCAAAAGAAAAATCAAAAGCCCGTTGGATGATTTATGAAAGTTTGATTCAAAATAAATTAAAAACAAAACCACCATCGGATAAAAAATTGTCTGTGGTCCAAATTTCTGTTTCGATTAATTTTGAAGCTAATTTATTTTTCATTGTCTGTTCGCATTGAAAGATATCAATCCATTTGCACGATTTATACTAATAAATTATTCAAACCATTTTAATTTAACTTAAAATCCAAAGAACTTTTACACAGCAAATTTCCCGGAGTTCTCAATAATAGATTCTCTTAACATCTTCGGATTTTCAATCTGAAAGTTTTGTGTAATTCCTCCGTTTGTAACCATCAATAAAAAAATCACTTTATTCATAATTAAAAACGCTAATCATCTACCAATCAATAAATTAAAAACTAAATATAGACAAAATCCAAAATTATAGAAATAAAAAAATCCCCGTCAAACGGGGATGAAAATTGTGCCCATGGCCGGAGTCGAACCGACACACCCGAAGGCACTACCACCTGAAGATAGCGTGTCTACCAGTTTCACCACATGGGCTGATAAGACTGCAAAAATAATTATTTTAAAGAAATTAAAAAGAAAAATTAAATAATCTTTTATTCAATTTCAAAAGAACTTTTCAGATGCCAGGCTTCGATGATTTCAGACATCGGATAGTCGAACCAGTCAGTTTGGCGTTTTATTTTTAAGTCTTCGTCCAAATCAAGCCATATCACAAAGTTGTTACCTTCCACTACTGTGCCTTTGTAACTATATGGCAGTGTTTTTCCTCTCGCAACAATCGTAGAATCTGTACTTACAATTTCATCAACAATAACACTGATTTCGGACTCAAATTTAAAATTCGGATCAGCCCAGCCATAAAATTCTTTGTACAGAAATTTGGAATCATTTGTTTCTGACTCAAAAGCAACATTGGTATAATGAAAGTCTTCTGAGTAAAAAGAAACCATTTTATCAACTTCTTTTCGCTTTGAATAGATTTCAAAAAATCGTTCACCTATTTCCTGTGTTTTGTTTGATTTTTCGCCACACGAAAACAACATTACAGCCGTCATAGACAGCAATAAAATCTTTTTCATTATTTTACTCTTTTCAGGTATTGTTCCGGTTCAATATAAGTCAGACTGTCAGTCAGCGCAATCCATGTTTCTGAATCAGAATAAACATAATTTGCAACTGACATTTTTCCACTTTTTGGTCTCAGACCAATTATGGTTCCATCGTTTACTTTTTCCCAGTTTCCGTTAATTTTCTTACCATTTTCAGTAGCACTAAAACTTTCATCATCTATTTTAAGTTCTACTTCTTTTCCGTTTATTTCTCCTTTGTACAGACCTTTGTAAACAATTTCTTCTACTCTAATCTCTCCATCGTCGCCGATGTCAAATTGATTTTCAGTTCCGGTTTGGTCTTTGGATTCAGTATCTTTTGACCCGCAGGATACAATCAGTAAACCAAAGAAAATTGCAATTAGGATTTTATTCATAAAAAGTACTTTGATGTCTCAACGGCATTCAGCCTGTATTATTATTTATTTTTTTACAAAATTTTCAATATCTTTCTTAGATACCGGATTTCCACCCAGAATCAGCATTCTTTCAACCACATTTCTGAGTTCTCTGATGTTTCCTGTCCAGTCATAAGTTTCGAGTATCTTAATCGCTTCTTTTGAAAATTCTTTTACCGGTGTGCCAGAACTTTCGGACAACTGAATCGAAAAATGCTGGACAAGCTGTTCTATGTCTTCTCTTCTCTCGTTCAATCCCGGCACTTCAATTACAATGACCGCAAGTCTGTGGTACAAATCTTCTCTGAATCTGCCTTCTTCAATTTCTTTTCTTAAATTTTTATTGGTCGCAGCCAGTACCCGTACATCAACTTTTATTTCCTTATCACCTCCCACACGGGTAATCTTGCCTTCCTGCAAAGCTCTCAGTACTTTTGCCTGAGCCGACAAACTCATATCACCGATTTCGTCCAGAAAAATTGTTCCGCCGTCAGCGAGTTCAAATTTACCTTCTTTGTCTTTGTATGCTCCCGTAAAAGAACCTTTCACATGACCAAACAATTCACTTTCAATTAATTCTGAAGGGATTGCAGCACAGTTCACTTCGACCAGTGATTTTCTGTTTCTCGAACTTTTCTCATGAATCTGATGTGCCACCAATTCTTTTCCGGAGCCATTGGGGCCTGTTATCAAAACCCTTGCATCTGTATCAGCCACTTTATTGATGATATCTCTAATACTTTTCAAAGATTCTGACTCACCAACCATTTCATATTTTTTAGCAACTTTTCTTTTCAGTGCTTTATTTTCGGAGGTCAGTTCACGGTTTTGAGTAATCAGAACTTTTTTGTCAAGCGCATTTCTGACAGTACTCAAAAAACGGTTTAAGTCAGGTGGTTTTGAGATATAATCAAACGCACCTTTTTTGATACAATCAACTGCTGTTTCAATATCACCGTGTCCCGAAATCATAATAAAAGGCAAATCCGGGTTCATATCCAGTGCCTCAACCAGCACCTGAACCCCATCTTTTTTTGGCATCTTGATATCGGTAATTATTAAATCATAACTATTCTGTTCAATCATAGACAACCCCTCTTCACCATCGGCAGCCAAATCAACTTCATAATCTTTATCTTCATCGATTAATATACTCTTAATCACATTGCTGATGGCTGATTCATCTTCAATCACTAAAATTTTGGACATGTTTATTTTTATTTGATTTCCAAATATAACAGCAATTCTGCAATCAGAAAAATCAGATGCTGTTTTAATCGGATTTAATTTTGGAATATATTTTAAATACCCGGAATTAGGAATAAAAAAAGCATCTGCAAAAAATTACAGATGCTTGTTGTGATCGCGACAGGATTCGAACCTGTGACCGTCTGCTTAGAAGGCAGATGCTCTATCCAGCTGAGCTACGCGACCTTTTTAAGGTCAAAAATCTCAAAATCAACCTGTCAAAAAAGTTGAATTTTGAGATTTTGGTCGGGGTGGCAGGATTCGAACCTGCGACCTCCTGGTCCCAAACCAGGCGCGATGACCGGACTACGCTACACCCCGAGTTTCAACTTGCGGAGAGACAGGGACTCGAACCCTGGCATCGGTTTCCCGATGACAGATTAGCAATCTGCTCCATTACCACTCTGGCACCTCTCCTCTGCTTCCTGTTTAAAGAAATCTCTGACTCTCTAAAAGCGGATGCAAAACTAAGCCTATACTTTTGAATTTGCAAATACTTTTTATACTTTTTTATCATTTCATATCAAATTCTTTTTAACTAATTTTGTTTCAGCAAAATCGAAGTCTATGAAATTTCAATTTCTGTATGCCTTACTGACAATTTTTTTGTTAAGTTCATGTGCAAACAAACCACCGCAGGTAATTAATAAGGTAATTAGAGATACAATAATTATCAATAAAACTACCGAAAAACAAGAATCCGTAAGAATGGCAAATCCGGGGAAATTCAAAATTTCTACCGAATACTATCCGGCAGCCGGTCAGGATGAAAGAGTCCGGTTTCTGATTTTGCATTATACGGCCATTGATCTTGACACTTCAATCAGGGTACTGACCCAGCAGGAAGTAAGCTCCCATTATCTGATTCCTGAAGGTTATGACAATAAAATTTATCAACTTGTAGATGAATCCAAAAGAGCCTGGCATGCCGGAGAAAGTTACTGGAAAGGGATTAACAATGTGAATTTTTCTTCAATCGGTATAGAAATAGTAAATCTCGGGAATTTTCAGGGTGAAATCACAGATGATGTACCGGACGGAAGATATTTTTACAATTATCCAAAACAACAGATTGATAAGGTTGGTGAAATTTCAAAAGATATTGTTGACCGTTACAAAATTGACCCGGTCAATGTACTCGGACATTCTGATGTGGCACCACAAAGAAAACCGGATCCCGGACCTAATTTTCCGTGGAAAAGATTATATGACGAATATGGAGTTGGTGCATGGTATGAAGATGTACATGTAAATATGTATCTGCCCAATTTCCCTTATGACAAAATCGACACCTATAGTTTCATATTGTCAGTTCAAAATGACTTTAACAAATACGGTTACGAAATTCAGAAAACAGGCGAATGGGATAAGCAAACCGAAAATGTTATCCGTGCATTCCAATATCATTTCAGACCGGACAGACACAATGGCGTTTTGGATGCCGAAACCTGGGCAATTCTGCAAGCATTGATTTTGAAATACAGAAGTTAATATTATGAAAGAAATTCTGTCAATTCTTGTTTTCCTAATCTCAATTAGTGGATTTTCACAACATTATCTGCCTTTTAACTCAGAAGAAATCAAATTGATACAAACCGATTCTTTGCAAATGTTAAGGGTTTATAATCTTCAGAATCACGGTGATTCTCTGGTACTAAAAAGCAAATCACTTCCGGTTGAAGAAGGTGAGAAAATGTTGAATCTGCTTTCGAAAAGAATGCTGCTTTCTGTAAATGATCCAATAAACAGAGGTGTTGGAATTGCCGCACCACAAGTCGGCATCAATCGCAGAGTAATTGTTGTACAACGATTTGACAAAACCGAAAAGCCATTTGAAGTTTTTGTAAATCCGATTATTGTTTGGGCTTCTGATTTGATGCAACTCGGTCCTGAAGGTGATTTATCTTTTGATGAAAGAGGTACAGTGATGAGACATTATATAATAGAAGTCCAATACCAAACTATCGACGGAAGCTCAATCCGAGAAATTATGGAAGGATTTACTGCCGTTATTTTTCAGCACGAGAGAGACCACTTAGACGGCATATTGCTGACCGACAGAATAGAAGAGCAAAAGGATATGAAATTCATTCCGCTGAAAGAAAATCAGAATCTGTTTTATTTAGAAAATTAATTTATGGGCTATAACTGAAATAAAGTCAACAGAATTTAAAAGCGTTTTAAACAAACTTAAAAGCTAAGCTTTTCAAAACCGTTACTTTCGTTTAGTTGCAAAGAATTAATACAAAAGATGCATTTTATTTTTGTTCACCCAGCCTGCTCTGCTTTCATAATCAACAAAATAAATTTTCAAATCAGCACGACTTTCATAATCCACAAAATAGATTTTCTTGTCGGCTCTTGATTCGTAATCTACAAAAAACCATTTGCCGTCATTCTTTCCGGCACGGCTCTCATAAGCAACCTTGTAAACCTTCAAATCAGCACGGCTTTCGTAATCTACCACATAAACTTTTATGTCTGCCCGGCTTTCATAATTCACTGTATAAACTTTTTGAGCATTTAAAAAAACGCCACTTATCAAAAAGGATAAGAATAGAATTGATTTCATAATTAAATAGTTTTGAAATGGTATTTAACAAATAACAAGCCAATTCTAAAAATCATTCTGTCATAATGTCATAAAAATCTGTCAAATATCTTTGACTTATCCGTTGGCACAATGATTGACCTTTAACAGGAAATTAAAATTAAAAAATTAAAATAAAGAATATGAGCAAAATTATAGGAATCGACCTGGGAACAACCAACTCATGTGTTTCTGTAATGGAAGGAAGTGATCCAACTGTAATTCCAAACTCAGAAGGCAAAAGAACTACTCCTTCAATTGTCGCTTTTGTAGAAGGCGGTGAAAGAAAAGTAGGTGATGCAGCAAAGAGACAGGCGGTAACAAACCCAACAAAAACGATTTATTCGATTAAAAGATTTATGGGAACAAAGTTCTCAGATGACAAAAATGAAATTGACCAC
>CAYFWH010000114.1:0-237 GCA_964346785.1 uncultured Weeksellaceae bacterium
TTGGATTATTTTTTTTCTTCTGCTACTCCATATCTTTGGACCTCTGAGTGCCTGAATTTTTATTATTTTCATAAAGTGTTAATTTAAGATAAAATTTCGGTGATTTTTGTCAGCTTGGGTTAAAATTAAATCTTTTTTTAAATAAACAATACATTAAAATAAAAATCTTAAAAAATTGTTACTAATTAATGCATAAAGCAGGTGTATTTGAATATAAAAATATAGTTAGATTTGCCC
>CAYFWH010000114.1:247-7616 GCA_964346785.1 uncultured Weeksellaceae bacterium
TGGAAATAAAAGGGAAGCTTATTATTATTGGCGGTGCTATCGATAAAGGTAGTTTCACTGAAGCAACTTTCGATGAAAATGTTGCCAATAATTTGAATTTCTTTGAAAAAGGAATTTTAAAAAGAATCATCAGGGAATCCGCACTTGGAGCAGAGTCCAGAATAGAAATAGTCACTACAGCATCATCAGTTCCGAAGCAGGTAGGAGATGAATATATCAAAGCATTTGATTATCTGGGCGCTCAAAATGTAGGAGCACTGCATATTCAGAAAAGAGAGGAAGCTTCTTCTGAAGAATCTTTAAAAAGAATACAGGATGCTGATGTAGTTATGTTTACCGGAGGAGATCAGCTTCGATTGACCTCAATACTGGGCGGAACCCGCTTTCATAAAATACTTCTTGAAAAATACAGAAACGAGAATTTTTTGTATGCAGGAACTTCGGCCGGCGCAGCAGCAGCTTCTACCAGTATGATTTATCAGGGAACAAGTAAGGAGGCTCTGTTGAAAGGTGAAGTGAAAATTACAAGTGGTCTCGATTTAATTAATAATGTAATCATCGATACACACTTTGTTATTCGGGGGAGAATCGGGAGGCTTTTTCAGGCAGTTGTGAGCAATCCGCAAATTTTGGGAATCGGACTTGGAGAGGATACGGGTTTACTGATAAAAGAAGGGAATTGTATGGAAGCAATTGGCTCAGGACTTGTAATTTTGGTTGATGGAAAGCAAATCAAAGACACAAATTTGACTGATGTTCCATTGGGTTCACCTATATCTATAAACAACATGATTGTGCATGTGATGAGTCAGGATGATAAATATAATCTGGAAACCGGCGAACTTAGTATTTTTGAAAAATCAGCCAAAACAATTTAAATAAATGAAACTAATCATTCACGGTGGGTTTTTCAGTGAGTTTTCTACGGATGATAAAACCAAAAAAGCAAAACAGAATTCTTTGAAGAGAATTTTGGACGAATCATATAAATATTTGGAAAATCATACTGCTTTCGAAACCGTTATATATGCTGTAAGCTTGCTTGAAGATGACCCTCTTTTTAATGCCGGAATCGGCTCACAAATTCAAAGTGACGGTAAAATCAGAATGAGTGCAGCAGTAATGGATGGTCAAACTCAGAAAATGAGTGGTGTAATTAATATACAAAATATTAAAAATCCGATTCGTGTTGCTGAAATTCTAATAGATACTGAAGACAGAATTCTTGGAGGCCCTGTTGCTACAGATTTTGCAAGAAAAAATGGCTTTGAGGAGTTTTCGACCGAAACAGAAGAAAGAAGAAAAGAATACGAAGAGAAACTAAAATCTTTCGGAACCGGAACTGTGGGATGTGTAGCGATTGATTCAGAGGGCAGACTTGCTGTAGCAACTTCAACAGGCGGAAAAGGCTTTGAGGTTCCGGGCAGGATTTCTGATTCTGCAACCGTAGCCGGAAATTATGCCAATCCAAATTGTGCGGTCAGCTGTACCGGAGTAGGCGAAGATATAGTCAGCGGAGCAATTGCTGCAAAAATCGTTACCCGTGTTACCGACGAAATGTCAATTCAAAATGCATTTGAAAAAACATTTGATGAACTCAAACCCTATGACGGTTTTGCAGGTGCAATTGGGATTGATTCAAAAGGGAATATTTTTCATTTGGATTCTCATCCGAGCATGGTTTTTGGCTCATTTGACGGTAGCGCTTATCAAATTTTTGAATGATAAAAATCACAAATAGTTTCATTCAATCTAATAATCAATTTTAACTATTGTACAATATTAATTTCATAGTTTATTACTATTAAGTTTGCAGCTGAAAATTGTAAAATTTAAAAAGAATAAATATGTCATTAGTAGGAAAAAAAGCGCCTCAGTTTGTCGCATCAGCAGTTTTGGACGGTGAAGAAATCGTAAACGACTTTAGTTTACCGATTGGAGAAAAAAATATAGTGTTGTTCTTTTACCCGAAAGATTTCACTTTTGTTTGTCCGACAGAACTTCATGCCTTTCAGGAGAAACTTGCTGAATTCGAAAAGAGAGATGCGGTAGTAGTTGCAGTTTCGACTGATTCTGAAGAAACCCATTTGGCATGGTTGAATACAGAAAAAGATCATGGCGGAATACAGGGCGTAACCTATCCGGTAGTTGCTGACCTGGCCAAAACGATTTCAATGGATTATGGTGTGCTTGCAGGTGAGTATGTAACCGATTACGAAACCGAAAGAATTGTTTTTGAAGGTCTGCCGGTTGCTTACAGAGGAACTTTTATCATCGATAAAAACGGTGTGATTCGTCACGAAACCATCAATGATTTACCGCTTGGAAGAAACATAGACGAGTACATCCGTTTGCTGGATGCGATTCTTCATGTTGAAAAATTTGGTGAAGTTTGCCCTGCCAACTGGGAAGAAGGAAAAACTGCAATGCAGGCAACAAAGGAAGGTGTTTCTGAATATTTGTCACTCAATTAAAAAACACAAAAAATGTTTATTGAAATCAAGGAAGACAATCTGAATGAGGTTCTCAGTCAGAATCAAAAAGCACTGGTTCAATTTGGTGCAGCCTGGTGCGGTAACTGCAGACTGATGAAACCAAAGTTAAAACGAATGGCTCAGTCTGATGAAAATATACAGTTTATCTATGTTGATGCAGAGAAATTTGCAGAAAGCAGAAAACTGGCTGAGGTCACCAATCTGCCTACCTTTGCGATATATAAGGATGGAAAATTTGTAAACCAGGTAGTTACATCAAAAGAGGAAAATCTAAAAGAGCTATACAATGAAATTGCCGGTTTATAAAAATTTACAAAAACGCTGTTCCTTTGAGGAAATGGAAACTGCGCTGAATGTATTGGAAATCTATGCAGAATCTCCGGCCGTTAAAGAAGATGAGAGAGATGCAATCGGTGAAATTATCTCAAATATCTGTGGTGCAATTGAAATGAAATCACTTATTGAAGAAGGAATGAGCGAAAGAGATGCAGCCAATCATTTTATGAAAAGAGTGCTGGGTTCAATTGATAAATAAGACTTTTGATCATAGATTTATTTTTGCCCGAAAACCATGGTTTTCGGGCATTTTCTTTTAAATTTGTAAACAGGCTGAACCTAAGTTGCAGACCCGATAACTGACATCAATATTACAATGAGCTATCAATCAATTCTCGACAACGATTTCTACAAAATAACCATGCAGTACGCGGTGGTAAAACTCTACCCGGATACACTTGCGAATTATGAATTTATGAACCGTGGCGGGCATGAATTTCCTGAAGGTTTTGACAAAGCACTGAAGGAGAGAATCAATCAAATGTCAGAACTGGCACTGACCCGCGAGGAAAAGGAATACCTGAAAATAAATTGTCCTTATCTGAATCCTGCCTATCTCGATTTTCTTCAGGGATACCGTTATGATCCGGCAGAAGTTGAAGTTATTCAGAATGGGAGGGATTTGAAAGTGAAAATCCATGGTTACTGGTACCGTACAATTTTGTGGGAAGTACCGATACTTTCGCTGATTAGCGAACTCTATTATGAACTGACCGGACTGGAAAGAGAATCGGATGAAAAAGTAGTTGAAAGACTGAAAAATAAAATGGATGTCTATCAGGAAATGGGTGTAAAAATCGCTGAATTCGGCACCCGCAGAAGACATTCCTATCAGGTCCATCAGTTGATAGTCAATGCGCTGAAAGACTATTACGGCAGTTGTTATGTCGGAACCAGCAATGTCCATTTTGCAATGACAACCGGTGTAAAACCGATCGGCACCCATGCGCATGAATGGTTCATGTACCATGGCGCGCGTTTCGGATTTCGTCTGGCGAATCAGGTCGGACTGGATCGTTGGGTGAATGCGTATCATGGCGATTTGGGTATTGCGCTGACCGATACTTATACCACAGATGTTTTTCTGACCCAATTCAATAAAAAACTCGCTAAACTCTTTGACGGCGTACGACACGACAGCGGAGACCCAATTGAGTTTGCTGAAAAAATCATCAATCATTATCAAAAAATGGGGATTGATCCGATGCACAAAACCATTATTTTTTCGGATGCTTTGAATCTCGAAAAAGTTAAAAGAATCGTTGAGGCGACCCGTGGGAAAATCGGAATTTCTTTTGGTATCGGAACCAATCTGACCAATGACACCGGTTTGAAACCGATGAATATCGTGTTGAAACTCACTTCGGTAGCTGAACCCGATTTGCCTTGGTCAAGCGTGGTTAAACTATCTGACGACAAAGGAAAACATTCGGGTGATCCAAAAACCATTAGATTGGCGAAGGAAACACTGGGAATTGAGTGAAAATTTAATCAAATCAAAAAAAACAAAAATTCAAATAATGTCAATACTTCGTAAGCTGTTTAGTTTCTTTTTAATATTAATTTTCTCATTCGGTTTTTCTCAACTCAAAAACAACAATGACCGACCTAAATTAGTTGTCGGAATTGTGGTGGACCAAATGCGTTGGGATTACCTATATAAATACTATGACCGATACGGAGACGACGGTTTCAAAAGATTACTTAATCAGGGTTTCACTGCCGAAAATACGCTGATTCCCTATGTACCGACTTATACTGCCATTGGTCATTCTTCGATTTATACCGGAAGCGTACCTGCGATTCACGGTATAGCCGGAAATGATTTTTACATCAGGGAAACTCAGAAAAGAATGTATTGTACTCAGGATGATGATGTAACAGGTGTCGGTTTGGATGCTGAGAAAAAAGCCGGGAAAATGTCACCTAAGAATTTACTGACCACGACCATCACAGATGAACTGAAATTAGCCACCGACTTCAAATCAAAAGTAATTGGTGTTTCGCTGAAAGACCGTGGTGCAATATTGCCGGCCGGCCATTTTGCAGATGCAGCTTATTGGAATGTTGATGGAAACTGGGTGAGCAGTTCGTTTTATATGAAAGAACTTCCGAAGTTTGTTCAGGATTTTAACAAAGCTGATTATACCGGGAAATACCTGAATGGAAAATGGGAGACTCTTTATCCGATTGACACCTATATGAATCATGTTGGTGATGATAATCCTTATGAAGAGAAATTTAAAAATCAAAAGACTGTAACTTTTCCGATTGACCTGAAAAAAGCGTTGAAAGAGGAGGGGAGAGAGTTAATCAAATCGACACCTTTTGGAAATTCATTGACTTTGCAGTTTGCCAAAGAAATTATCAATCAGGAAAAAATGGGTGTCAATCCAGCAGGCGTTCCAGATTTTCTGGCAGTGAGTTTATCGAGCACAGATTATATAGGTCATCAGTTTGCGATTAATTCATTGAAAATTGAAGACACCTATTTAAGATTAGACAAAGATTTGGGTGAATTCTTCGACTTTCTTGACCAAAATATTGGTCAGGGAAACTATCTGATTTTTCTGACTGCCGATCACGGTGCGGCGCACAATCCTCAATTTATAGAAGACAATAAAGGAAACTCGGGTTTCTGGCAACGGAAAGAGGTTTTGAAAAATCTGAATTCGGTGTTGGAAACAGAATTTGGTCATCAAAAGTTGGTTTATACCATATCAAATAATCAGGTCTTTTTGGATTATCAGCAAATTGAATCCTTAAAATTAGATGATGAGGCGATTAAAAAGTCGGTCATTCGTTTTTTGAAAAAACAGGAAGGTGTTTTGTTTGCAGCCGATATGGAAAAACTGAGTACGAGCAGTATGCCGGCAAGGGTCAAAGAAATGGCGATTAACGGATACAACTACAAACGAAGCGGAGATATTCAACTGATACTCGAACCGCAGTGGTATGGTTTCTGGGGTTCAAAAGAAGGAACGACTCACGGTGCATGGAACCCTTATGACAGCCATATTCCATTGGTTTTTATGGGTTGGGGCATCAAAAAGGGAAGCACACACCGAACTACTTATATGACTGACATTGCGCCGACTTTATCTGCATTGCTCCATATTCAGCAACCCAACGGAAGTATTGGCGAAGCGGTTTATGAAATTACAGAAGACAATTGAATCTTATTTAGAATTGTTAAAAATTAATAACTTTTGAAAGAATGATGCAGGCTTAATTTTGAAATACTTTGGATACTTACTCAGATTTTAAGGTATTGATAAACAAATGGATGTAGTTATTTTTTTAAGATTATTTAGATACAACTTAATTATAATATAAAACAGTGAAATTTAAAGGGTTATTCTAAAATTAATTGTAAACCATTGATTTTGTATAAGCTATGTCTTAAAAGGTATTGAATATCAAATGGTCTTATATTTTTTTAAATTACCAATTAGTTATACATTTACATCAGAAAAACATTATGGGATGCTTTTCTTTTGATGATATATATCTCTTTGTAAATTAAGGGATTGAGTATTAGATTTATAAAATAAACAAATAAAAAATAAAAAAACTTAGTTATGCATCGAAAGGGCTTTGTTATAATTTCAACATTGGCATTATTGGGAACATTTGCATTGGGTTGGTTTTTAGGATCAAGCTGGTATGTTCTTTTTGCAATTATTATGGTTTTGACTGTAATGGGTTATCAGGATATGATACAGACCCATCATGCGGTCAGAAGAATTTTTCCTGTTTTGGGGAGGCTTCGCTATGTGATGGAGGATTTGCGTCCTAAAATGTATCAGTATTTTATTGAGTCAGATATAGACGGCCGGCCATTTCACAGAGTTGACCGTTCAACAATTTACCAACGGGCAAAAAAGACATTGCAAACAGTTCCTTTCGGGACCGAGTTTGATGTTTATGAAGAAGGTTATGAGTGGATGTGTCACTCTATTTCTCCGAAAGCTTTTGAAACACTCAACCACGACCCCAGAGTTACTTTTGGGAATAAGGATTGTAAAAAACCATACTCGGGAAGTATCTTCAATGTTTCTGCAATGAGTTTTGGTTCATTGAGTGGTCAGGCTGTAGAGGCGATGAATGCAGGAGCTAAAATTGGAAATTTCGCACAGAATACGGGTGAGGGGGGAATCAGTGACCACCATTTGAAACATGGTGGTGATTTGATTTGGCAAATCGGTACCGGTTATTTTGGTTGTCGTGATGAGAACGGTAATTTTAACCCTGATTTGTTTGCAGAAAAATCAAATCTTGAAAGTGTGAAAATGATTGAATTAAAAATTTCTCAGGGGGCAAAGCCCGGTCACGGGGGAATTTTACCGGCTTCAAAAAACACAGAAGAAATTGCGAGAATCAGACATATCAAACCTCACACAATAGTTGCTTCGCCTCCCTATCATACTGCTTTTGATACCCCTTATGAAATGGTCTTATTCCTACAGAAATTAAGAGATTTATCAGGAGGAAAACCGGTTGGTTTCAAATTATGTATCGGTCATAAGAGTGAATTT
>CAYFWH010000115.1:0-7593 GCA_964346785.1 uncultured Weeksellaceae bacterium
AGGGAAAAGAAAGCCTGACTCAGGGCGGTACCGCCTTTTCGAGAAGGACCCTGATGATTGGCATTATGGGCAGTTCAGAAGAAAAATCCTGGCCGATTGAATACATGACAAAACTGATTGCACACATTCAGAAATACTATGATTTCAATATCCTGTTCAATTATACACCGGGACAAAAAGAAGTGGTGGACAGAATTATGAACAGTCTTGAAAGCAGCGAAAAAATATATCCAAACATCATCGGAAAAAGCGTTCGTGATTTTCTGAAAATCCTGTACCACTGTGATGCTTTTGCAGGCAATGAAGGCGGTGCGGTCAATATGTCAAAAGCATTGAATCTGCCGACATTCAGTATTTATTCGCCACATAAATTCCCGGTTGATTGGGGTTGTTATGAGGACAATTGCAAACACATGAGCGTTCATCTTCAGGATTTGGACAGAAAATTAATCAATACCCATTCGGATAAGAAATTGCTGAAAATGACTCCAAAAATTTATCCGAAACTCAAGTTTGAATTCGTAAGAACCGAAACCGATAAATTTCTTCAGCAGAATTTCGGAAAGGTGAAACTGCCCGAAGAGCTGATTCCGAAACTGCCAAAGATTTCGGCACTGCTGATTACCTACAACGAGGAAAGAAATATCAAAAAATTCCTGGATGAAGCTTGGTATGCAGACGAAATCATTATCGTTGACTCAGAGAGTACCGACAGGACTGCCGAAATTGCAAAAAAACATCCGAAGGTGAAATTCATTGTCCGAAAGTTTGACAATTTTACGGCTCAGAAAAACTTTGCAATTGAACAGGCAAAAAATGAATGGGTGACTTTCTTTGATGCGGACGAGAGGATTCCAAAGGCACTGATTTATGAGATGATTGATGAAATTGAAAAAAATCAGGCAGATGCCTTCTTTGTTTACCGTCGTTTTTATTTTATGAATAAATACATCAAACATTCCGGGTGGCAGAATGACAAGGTCATCAGGTTGTTCAAAAAATCAAAAAACCGGTATGGCAGCGGCAGATTGGTTCATGAGCTTATCGACAGCAAGGGCAAAACAAAATTTCTTGAAAATAAACTCGACCACTACTCTTATTTTTCAATTGAGGAATATGACCGCAAACTGACCCAGTATTCAAGACTGAGGGCAAGAGAGCTGTATATGAGAGGGCTGAAGCCAAATATCTTCCACTTCTGGGTGAAGCCATGGTATAGATTTATGCACCACTATGTACTCAGACTCGGGATTCTTGATGGCGGAGAAGGATACATTATCTCTAAACTCCATGCCCATTCGGTGTTCAAAAGATATTTGTTCCTGTCAAAGATTTGGGAAAACGAAAATAAAAAAGGGAAAAAGGGAGATTCTTAGGGACTAGGGACTGGGGACTAGAGACTAGGGACTAGGGACTAGGGATGAGTACTAAGTACTAAGTATTATGTACTAAGTAATTAGTGATTAGTAATTGGTGTTTCCTGATACCTGATACCTGTTTCCTGATACCTGCGTCCTGATACCTGCTACCTGTTTCCTGATACCTAAAACTCACATATCCTCCATCGAAAAACCGGAATAGTCAAATTGATAACCTTTGAATTTCTCGGTTAAACGGGTTGATTTCTCTTTTAAATTTTCTAAACTAATTTTACTTTTATTTCTTTTTACTTCAACAAATAAAACAGTTTTATCTAAATCATTAATTGCAACGATGTCAATTTCATTTTGATTATTTTTTTCCCAATAAGTACCGATATTATTATATTTCTTTTGAGTCTTCAATTGATCTGTGAAATATCTTTCTAATATTGTCCCACTAAATGTCATATAATCTCTTCGAATTATTTCTTTGATGTATTCTAAGTTACCAATCTCCACTGCACTGCGGTACTTATAGATAAAGCGAAACCAAAATTTCAAAAAATTATCTTCAATCGTATATTTTACTTTTCGACTGTTGGATTTCGCTAAAATAGGGCGAACCTTTTTTATCAAACCATATTCTTTTTCTAAACGCATTAGAAAACCGCCCGTTTGCATTTCCATAATGGATTCTATTTCAACTCTCGATGTTTTTCCGGAAGCAATGAGCGTTAAGATGGAAAAATAATTCCCATAATCTTTACCAAATTCATCAATCAAAACATTCTTTCCTTCCTCTAAGAATACTGAATTTTCGGTGAATAAGGTATCCAATATCGTCTCAAAAGTAAAGGCTTTAGCTTGCACTAATAGCTCTACATATTTTGCGACACCACCGGTGAATAAATAAAAGGCGAGCAAATCTTCATTGCTATAATTAAAAGAATAATCGGTTAAAATTTGTTTTAATGTTGAGATGTCAAATGCTTTAAGATGTATTCTTTGAGTAGCTCTACCAAAAAGAGGTTCTTTGGCATTTTCAAAGATTTTGGTCATCATGGAATACATCGAACCACAAAGTATCAAGTTGATTTTACTTTCTTCTTTATGACTATCCCAAATATTTTGCATTTCTGAATATACTGCAGAATTAACTGAAGCAAATTCTTGAAACTCATCAATTATCAAAGTAAAATGATTCGTTTTTGAATGATTCATCAAAAAACCAAACAATTCTTTAAATGTTTTGATTTCACCAAAAATGGGGAGGTTTAACTTCTGTTTAATTTCTTCCACCCACTCTGCACAGAGTAAGGCCTCACCTTTTTTCGAAACAAAAAAATAGAGTGAAGTCGAATTTTCAGTTGATTTTACTAAAAGACTGGTTTTACCAATACGCCTTCGCCCCACTACAAAAGTCATTTGTGCAGATTCGTAGGATAGTTTTTTAATCCTACTCAATAAAGCCAATTCATTTTCTCTATTATAAAACTTCATATTTTATCGCAACTCATATTACCGTAACTCGGATTACGATAACAAATATATGCAAATATTTTATAGAATTTCTATTTGAATGCAATTCGGGACTAGAGACTCATTCGGGACTGGAGACTAGGGACTAGAGACTAGGGACTAGAAACTCGAGACTAGGGACTAGGGACTAGGGACTGGAGACTAGGGACTAGGGACTAGGGACTGGGGACTAGGGACTAGAGACTAGAGACTAGGTGATTCCTGGTACCTAATTCCTAGTTCCTGGTACCTAATCCCTAGTTCCTGATTCCTGATTCCTAGTCCCTGATCCCTAGTCCCTGATTATTTGTCAAAAAACTTCTTAGATCCATCGTTAAAATCCCTTCTACAGAATTCCCTGAAAATGAATCCATGGTAACGACCATTTTTGTGTAGTTATCTTTTATTTTTTTCAAGTTTCCAAATTCCCGTTCAACTGTTTTCTCTTCAAATAAAGAAAGAGCAACTTGAATATATGTTTTTTCTCCGGCTTTTTCAGCAATAAAATCAATTTCATTGTTGCCCAAAACACCTACTTTAACGCTGTAAGCATGAGCAATTAAATGATTGTAAACAGCATTTTCAATTAACTTACCTAAGTCGTTAGGTCTAAAGCCCCACAAGGCATTTCGAATACCTAAATTTTCAAAATAGTATTTTTCTCCTATTTCAAATATTCTTTTGCCTTCCATATCATAGCGTTTTACCTGATGAATCAGAAATGCATTCACCAGATGATGTGTATATACCTGAACCTGGTTTGAAGCCATATTTATTTTTTGAGATTTCAAAAAATCACTGATGCTTTTGGCTGAAAAAATACTCCCGATATTCGAAGCTAAAAAGTAAATTAACTGTTCTAAGAAAGTGGTATTCCGAACACCATACCGATTAATTACATCCCTAAAAACAATCGTTGAATAAATGTTTTTCAGATATTCAAAAACTATTGCGTCTTCCATAGGAAGGTGGATCAAATAAGGCAATCCGCCATATTTCAGATATTTTTGTAATGATTCTGACGACTCTTCTATTTTTTGAAATTCCAAAAATTCCAAATAGGTCAAACTGTAAACATTAATTTCAATAAATCTACCGCTTAATCTTCCGGCAATATCAGTTGACAACAACTCTGCATTACTTCCTGTGCAATAGATATCCATTGTTTTATCCAACAACAAGGACCGTAAACCATCTTCAAAATTCTCTATTTCCTGAATTTCATCTATAAAAACATAGTTCTTTTGACTTTTAGATTGATGTTGAAGTACATAATCGTTCAGGTCTTCAGCAGTTTTTAAAGCTCTAAACCTTAAGTCTTCTTTGTTTATATAAATAATGTTGGCTTCCGTATCAATTTCTTTAATCCGTTTTATGAGTTGAAACAGAAGATGACTTTTCCCTACCCGCCTTTGCCCCGTAAATACTTTGATTAAATCTTTACCGATAAATGGTTCGACTCTGTCTATATAAAGAGGACGAGGGATACTATATGGAAATTCTTTAGCCAATGTTTTAAATACGATTATAACTTTCGAACAAATATACGAAAGTTCTAAATATGATTATAACTTTTGGCATTGTGCCATGTACAAAGTATTAAGTACAATGTATAAAGTAATGAGTAATTAGTGATTAGTAAATGGTACTTATTGATACTTGTTCTCTACTTCTTGACACCTCTTCGTACATAGTACATAGTACAGTTCCCGACTTCCTGATACCTGCTACCCGATACCAATCCCTACAAAGTTGAGCAGAACTTCTTTTAAAAACCCGTAAAAGTAAAAATATCCGGAACTTTCTTGAACAGAAACCAAAACTTTGTCAAAGTAACTAATTACTCGTTACCAATTACTAATCACTTAATACAATATACATAGTACATTGTACATAGTACAGTTCCCGACTTCCTGATACCTGCTACCTGATACTTGGTACTTGTTTCCTGATACCTGTTTCCTGATACCTGCATCCTGATACCTGCATCCTGATACCCGATACCAAGACAATGGAAAATGGATAATTGTTAATTGTTAATGATGAATTATGAATTATGAATTGAAAATTACATACTTTGAAAAACTTTGACAAAGTTGACCAGAACTTTTTTTAAAATCCTGAAAAGTAAAACAACCCGGAACTTTTTTGAACAAAAACCAAAACTTTGTCAAAGTAACTAATTACTCGTTACCAATTACTAATCACTTAATACAATATACATAGTACATTGTACATAGTACAGTTCCCGACTTCCTGATACCTGCATCCTGATACCTGGTTCCTGATACCTGATACCAATCACCAACCACCCTTAAGATTTCTTTTGATTTGTTTTCAGCAGTTGTCTGTATTCGGCCAGAAGTGCGTTCCAAACTTCCTGCTGTTGATAACGGGCTGTGATCATTGGACGGGCATTTGATTTCAGGTATTGATACAAAGTTGTGTCAGCAATCAGTTTCTGCATGGCTCCGAAAAGAGCCGGACTGTCCTTTGGCGGAATGATTAAACCGTTTTGACCGTCTTCAATAATTTCATTGCAACCATTGATGTCAGATACGATTGCCGGCAACTCCATCGCACCGGACTGTAAGACTACATTTGGAAAACCCTCTCGGTAGGACGGAAAAACCAGCGCATCTGCCACCGCATAGTACGGACGAACATCTTTCTGATAACCAACTGAAATGATATCCGGGTTTTCTTCAATTTCTGTCAATGTTTTCGGTTTCAGCGGATCGAGTTCTCTTTCTTCAGGACCCACCAACAACAATTTGACTTCTCGTCCTGCTACCTGATACTTGCTACCTGATAATTCACTAAACGCTTCCACCAACTCATTGATTCCCTTGTCACCCACCAAACGACCTGCAAACACAAAAACAAAATCTTCTTTTTTGATTCCCAATTCTTTTTTTAATTTTTCTTTTGTTTCAGCCGAAACATTTTCAGTCGAGAAAAATTGGGTATCTATACCGTTTGAACTTCCGTTTCCGATAATTTTCAGTTTATCTTTTCTGCACAGATTCTGTTTGAGAATAAAATCATAGAGACCTTTTGAATTCGGATAAACTCCGGTTGAACAGGCATAAGTCAGTTTCTCGACAGCAATCAGCATTTTTCTTTTCAAACCTGTAGTTTCCATCAACGGAAGACCTGCCACAGTATGGATTCTCACCGGCACACCTGCCAGTTTTGCGCCGAGCATTCCGACGATTCCTGCTTTGGGTGTGTGTGAATGAACCATATCCGGTTTTTCTTTTTTACAAAATCTGTAAAACTGCCAGAGCGATTTCAGGTCTTTGAACGGTGAAATCTTTCGGCTCATTTCTATGGCGACAGTCGGTATCCCCTCGTTTTGGCTGACTTCATCCAGCACATCACCGGCGGATGAAACACCGATAACCTCAAAACCGTTTTCGGAGAAAAAGCGGTGCTGACCTTTGAGCAGTGTTCTGAGCGAAACCGGAACGGTCGTAATCCGAATGAGTTTGGGTTTTGGCATTTGACAAAGATAGTTTTATAATTGAAAATTGTTAATTGATAATTGAGGCTCACAAGAAAAAAGATAAAGGAAAAAAGATAAAAGAAGGAACCCTGAGTTAATTGATAATGGTTAATTGACAATTGATAACGGAAATCTGAAAATAAAAATAAAAACCTTATTAATCAAAATGAGACCTTATTCCCTAAGTAACTAACAGACTGCAAACTGAGATTGACCTTATTAGCTTATTTCTTCGGCAGTTAGAGAGTGAGTAAGGTGAAAAGATTATGCTTGTTTAATGGAAAAACTTTGACAAAGTTGAGCAAGACTTTTTTTAAAAATCCCGAAAAGAAAAACAACCGGAACTGTTTTGGAGAGAAACCAAAACTTTGTCAAAGTAAATCAGGTTAAGAAAGGAGTTTCAGGAAAACTTTGACAAAGTTAAAGTCGATCGTGACAAAAAATATAATTATCCAGATTGTCAAACCATTTTATGCTCTCCTTTGAAACCAACAAAGTTCTGTTACTGATAATTTCAACATAGGAACAATATTTATAATCTTTCGGTTGAAAACCCAAATCCCTGGGATTGTTGTGGATATAGAGTAAAAGTTTTTTTAATTGATCTTCACTTTTAACTAATTTCCTTTTAAAAGGAGATTCAAATAGAGGTCCATGACGATTTGTGATCTTATTGTAAGCCTGAGAATAGGAGTTTATTAATTTCCCAATTTGTTTGCTGTAAAAATGTTCTGCTGAGTGCAATCCGGATTCCGAACTAAAAACTTTATCTTTTACTTCAATCGGGCTTAAAAGAAAATGGAAGTGATTTGACATCAGACAATATGAAAATATCTCAAAATAAGGTGAAATGAATTTTTGAACCTTTGAAAGAAAGAAATCAAAATTATCTTTATTTGAAAAGGTTTCCTCTCCATTTATGCCCCTGTTGTATATATGATAATAATTACCGGGTTCGAGCTTTTGAATTCGAATATCCATGTTCTTTAAGTTTTAACAGTTCTTAAATTTACAAAAACTTTCTAAAGAAACTTTGACAAAGTTGAGCAGGACTTTCTTTTAAAAATCCTGAAAAGGAAAACAACTGAAATTGTTTTGGAGGGCAATCAGATACTTTGTCAAAGTAAGTCAGGTTACGCCGGGAACTTCGGAAAAAAACTTTGACAAAGTTGAGCAGGACTTCTTTTAAAAATCCTGAAAAGGAAA
>CAYFWH010000116.1:0-7539 GCA_964346785.1 uncultured Weeksellaceae bacterium
TCCGTTCATCACCGGAGAACCTGAGTTTCCGCCTGTCATGTCCAAATCACAATGGAAATTCACCCAAAGTTCGCCATTTTTATCAGCATACTGACCATAGTCTTTTTGATCGTACAAATCAATCAGTTTTTTAGGAATATCGAATTCATCGTCGCCCGGCTGATATTTGGCTATCGTACCTTTCAGAGTTGTGTAATAATTATATTTCGCATCATTTACTTTTCCGGGACCAAGCGGTAGATCAACGATTTTTCCGTAAGTCAGTCTCAAAGTACTGTTTGCATCCGGATACTGAATTGTTGACAAACCTGACTCTCTCAAACCTTCAACCAACAATCTGAATGCACGACTGTAAGAATCGTTTAGTGCTTTTTGTTCCGGCGTTTCAGAACGGTATGTATCCAGTAAATTCGATGAAAGTTTCATCAGTTCATCATTTTCAAGAACCGAAAGATCCGGATTTTCAAGAAATGCAGTTAGCTTTACTTTATCTGTGAAAATGCTCGATTTGAATGCTTCGCCAATATAAACTGAAAAATCTCCGTTGTATCTGTCTCCGATTTCTTTTACATAAGGAGAGAGACCACCTGCATTACCTTTGGTATAATATATATTAAGTTTTTTTACAAAAATTTCTTCTTCCAGCGTCAAATCTCTTTCACCAAAGGAACTCTCAATCTTTTCTTCAATTGATTTTCTTATCTCGGATTTTTGATCGCCGTCTTCTGTCATTACATATTGTCGAAGCCCCATTCCTAATCTAGTAGGCAGCAACGAGAAATTGGCAGATCTAAGCAAAGTCATCAAATAATTATCAGTCTTAGCTTTTTCATTTGTTTTTGAATAATAATTGTTCAGAATTTCAACTACATCACCATATTTTGCTTTTCTGGATGGCTCGTTTGCCCACACATTGAATTTTTGTTCAATATCTTTTTTCGAAGCAACGGTTCCGTGTTCTTTCAGAGCCACAATCATTCCGCCTCTGTTTTTCAGTAATTTGCGATTCCGGCATATTTAGAAGCATAATCCAATTTCACTTTCTGGTCATTATCCATGTATTTTTTCAATACATCCATCGAAAGTCTTGAAGCTTCTACCCAAGCAGGATAAGCATACTCAACATTCTGATTTACACCACCAGATGGCATCCAGCGGTTTGTTCTTCCGGGATAACCCATAATCATTGCAAAATCTCCTTCTTCATAACCATTCAGACTGATTGGTAAATGATATTTGGGCTTCATCGGGATATTGTCGGCAGAATAATCAGCAGGATTTCCGTCTCCGTCAGTATATACTCTGAACAGAGCAAAATCTCCGGTATGTCTCGGCCATTCCCAGTTGTCGGTGTCACCACCAAATTTCCCGATTGAATTCGGCGGAGTTCCCACCAATCTCACATCCTGAAAATCCTGATATACGAAATAGTAATATTCATTTCCTTCAAAAAACGAACGAACTGAAACTACATATTTTCCACCGTCATTATTTTCATTTTCAATTTTTTTAATCTCAGCATCAATTGCAGCATTTCTTTCATCCTCAGTCATGTCATTATTGACTTTGCCCAGAATTCTGTCGGTAACCACATCCATTCGCACAAAGAAACGAACCTTCAGGCTGTTGGGTTTCAATTCATGCGCTTTGTCCTTTGCCCAGTAACCATGCGTCAGGTAGTCATGCTCCGGAGTTGAAAGTTCTGCTATCGCACCATATCCACAATGGTGATTCGTCAAAACCAAACCGGTGTCAGAAATAATTTCGGCAGTACATCCGCCGCCAAATTGTACAATCGCATCTTTCATGCTGCTGTGGTTGATGCTGTAGATATCTTCAGCAGTCAGTTTGAAACCCTGCTTACGCATATCGTCCATATTTTTTCCGATAAACATCAGAAACCACATTCCCTCATCGGCCTTGGCTTTTTGAACCGGACCGAGCAGAAAGGCTGCACTTGCAATAATTAAGAACAGTTTCTTCATCTTTTTTAATTTAATTTTCAATAATGCTGTAAACTTACAAACTTAAAAGTTTTTCTAAGCGATTTGAAAGCAATTTTAATAACCAAACTCAGGTTATAATATTTTCTTTGAATAATTCAATTGTAAAAAAATAGGGCAAATGACTTATTGCAATGTTAAAAATGAGCCAATATCTTTACATCAATTATTAATTAAAATTTTTTATCATGAAAAAAATTAATCTCATAATTCTTGGCTTATTTATATCAATCAGCTCGTTTGGGCAATATAAAGCCACCTCTTGCGGGCTTACATCATACCTGGAACTCGAAGTCAATGACATGAACGGTATCTCTCTGTGCAATAGTTACAATGGCATTTTCACAAGAAATCAAAACGATCAGATTCTGAATTATATCGATACAATACTCGGAGAAATCGGGCTATATCGAAATTTTAGTATTTTGGGCTGCAGCGAAATTCAAAATGCGTTCGCAACCCATCTTACCAATACAGTAAACGGCGCACAGTACCGTTTCATTATTTATGACGACATGCTCCTCGATATGATAAAAGACGCAACTCATTCCAACTGGGGTACTTTTGCAATACTTGCCCATGAACTCGGACATCATCTGAATGGTCATATAATTTATGGAAGCGGAAGTCAGCAGGATTTGGAATTACAGGCAGATGAGTTTGCAGGTTTTGTACTCGCAAAAGTCAACGGTGATTTCAAAGAAGAAAAAAATGCTTTCCTCACTATTATGGACGATGTGGGTTCTTCGACCCATCCTCCTGTTTCTCAAAGATTAATTGCGCTCGAAAGAGGATGGCAAAGAGGAATGAACGGTTTTAATGATAACGGAGTTCAAGTTCCGCAAAATGCAGAACAACTTTTAATTGCAAATATCAAAGCGGTTGGCGGCGACAAAAACATTAAAAAAATAAAATACATTCACCAGGTCAAAAATGTGAATTATGTATCTTATCAAAGTAAAGAAAGCGACTTCAGTGCAAAACAACAATTGACTTTTTACAGACCTTCTTCCTATTACCTATACACCGATCAGGGCGACCGTACCGGAGAAGCAGTTTATATGGGACACAGAATTTTCAGGCCTGACAATTCGGGTGACTGGAAAGAAGATGATATTTTTGGAATGCGTACGCTTTCTGAACAGGCGAGTAATGTGAGTTATGTTGAAGAATATGCAATGCTTGTAAATAATCCGCCGATGATGTTTGGCAAAAAAACAATTAACGGCAAAACTTATTTTGCAATTGAACTTCCTGAAGAAAAAGCAATTAATTACAGATTTAATAAGACAAAAACTATTCAAAAAACAAGGTTTTATGATACCAAAACTTTTTTACTGGCTATGGTTGTAGAAAAGACAAATGACTCTCACTTTGGAGACAGTCTCAGCACAACCTATTATTCAAACTACAAAAGTGTCGGAGGTGTTCTGTTTCCATTCAAAACTGAAACTATATTGGAAAGTAACAATGCGAGAACAGCTTATTCAGTTACTGAATTCGAGAATATATATACCGATATCAGTAAACTGCCTGATAATTTTGTTCAGTTTATGAAAGATCTTGAATTTAGGACTGGTTTCTAAATTTAATTTGAGTTTTCCATTAAAGCAGGACTGATTTATTCATTCCTGCTTTTTTATATATTAATTTGAATCACCTCAATTAATACAAAAGCAATTAACTTTGCAACATGGCAGGAATTTATATTCACATTCCCTATTGCAAACAAAAATGCAGTTATTGTAATTTTCATTTTTCTACCGACAGCCGTTCAAAACAGGAAATGGTCAATGCGATTTGCAAGGAAATGTCAATCCGAAAAAATGAAATAACCGAAACGGTTGAAACCATCTATCTCGGTGGTGGCACTCCTTCCCTGCTCGACCAAAACGAACTCAATCAAATTTTTGATGCACTCAGTCAGAATTTTGATATTTCTGAAAATCCTGAAATTACACTGGAAGCAAATCCTGACGATTTAAGTCGGGAACAAAACCAAGTTTTAAAAAACACACCGGTCAACCGTTTAAGTATAGGTATTCAATCTTTTTTTGATGAAGATTTGAAATTTATGAACCGTGCACATGATTCCAAACACGCCATTAATTCTGTAAAAGATGCTCAGAATGCCGGTTTCGAAAATATAACCATCGATTTGATTTACGGTGCTCAAACCACGACAAACGAAATGTGGCAACAAAATCTGGAAACTGCTCTTCAACTGAATGTTCCGCATATTTCATCTTATGCACTGACCATCGAACCCAAAACAATTCTTGCACATCAAATTCAAACAAAAAAAATCAAAAACATTGATGAAGATAAACAGCAACAACAATTTATGATGCTGGTTGAAACACTGACCCAAAATGGCTTTTTGCATTATGAAATTTCAAATTTTGGCAAGCCCGGATTTTTATCAAAACACAACAGCAGCTACTGGAAAGGCGTTCCGTATCTTGGTTTGGGGCCATCAGCACATTCGTATGACGGAAAAAACCGAAGTTGGAATATAGCCAACAATACGATTTATCTGAACCATATTCGCAAAAATCAACTTCCATTAGAAATCGAAGAATTATCAGAAAATGATCGTTTCAATGAAATGCTGATGATCAGACTGAGGATGGCAGAAGGTTTGTCTTTGGATGAAGTGGCAGAAAATTTTAATGCTGATTTTTTGAATCAATTAATGGAAAATATCCAGCCGCATTTAAAAAACAAAACTCTGATTCTGGATAAAAATCATCTGAAAATCACCAAAAGCGGATTGTTTTTGTCAGACGGTATTGCTTCGGATTTATTCAGGATTTAAAAAATAATTTTATCAGAATTTATTTTATGTAATTTTGTAGAATGATTAGAGGAATTGCAAACATAATTTTTGGCATTCTTTACTTCGGTATCGGTGTTCTTATTTTAATAAAAAAATGGTTTCTGACCGAGTTAAGTGAAAATGCAGCTTTGACACTCGGTATCATATTTATTGTCTATGGAGTTTTTAGAATTTACAGAGCGGTTAAAGAAATCCGTAATTAAGCTTACCGGCTTCTTTTTGATTTTTACAATTTGTTTTCAACTTAATTCCTGTCAGGAAAAAAAGTCTGAAATCAACCACCAGGAAGGTGAAATGACCATATTGGCTGATTCTTCCAATGAGAGTCTGCTGATTGCATTGACCGATATTTATATGATGAAATTTCCTAAAGTGAAATTCAACATTGTTTTGAAACCCGAAAATCAGATTTTGAAGGATTTAATTGACACTGTTGCATATGCAGCTTTTATCAATCAACCGTTGACAGATGCTCAGACAGAACACATCCGAAAGAAAACAGATGTAACACCCCGTTCTACGCTACTCGCATACGATGCTGTAATTTTTGTCTGTTCAAAAGACAGTCCTTTGGATTCAGTTAGTTTTGATATGCTTCGAAAAGGAATTCTGGAAGAAGATGCAAAAGTAATTTTTGACAACGGTAATTCAGGGAATTTCAATACAGTCAAAGAAATATTAAATCTAAAAATCCCTAAAAACAAAGGTATTCAAGCAGTTAACAATTCAGATGAAGTCATTGAATTTGTTCAAAGATCTAAAAATACAATTGGTGTAATTGGATTAAATGAAATCAGTGAACCGGACAGCAAACGAGCAGCCGAAATTCTGGAAAAGGTAAAAGTTCTTCCGGTTTTGGATGAAAACAACAAATTACAGGAACCAACTGTACCCAATATATTGGCTATGAGATATCCATTTTTCAAAGGCGTTTATTTCATCGTTCGTGAACCCGGATTTGGAATCGGCAGTGGTTTTTCAAGATTTGCAGGTTCACAGCAAGGTCAGCTGATTGTCGGTCGTGAAGGTTTACAACCCAATTACCTCTATCCCCGTGAGGTGCAGTATAATTCAAAAATACCTGATTGATTTGTTAATATTTAGTTAATAGATTTAAATTTTTAAAGACATAAATCCATTAAATAATCTTCATATTTATCAAAATGATTTTTGATAAATGAATAAGAAGAAAATTTTCGTACTGGATACTTCAGTAATCCTTTTCGACCACAAGTCGATTGTGAATTTTGCTGAACACGACATCGTTATTCCAATCACAGTTTTGGAGGAACTTGATACCATGAAAAAAGGGAATGACACCAAAAATTATGAAGCCCGCGAATTTATCCGGTTTATGGATAAAGTTTCAAAAGACCATTCCATACTCAACTGGATTCCTTTGCCCGGTGAAGAAAAAGGCTCTTTCAAAATTGCGATGGAAACCAACGGGTTGACCAAATCAGCAGTTAAAATATATGGTTCAGAATCCAATGATAACAAAATACTGAATTCTTGTATGATTGTTATGAAGGAAGAAAAAGGAAGAGAAATCATTCTGGTTACCAAAGATGTTAATCTAAGGCTAAAAGCAAAAGCAATCGGAATTAAGGCTGAAGATTATGAAACCGGAAAAATTCAAAATGTTGACAATCTACCTACGGGTATCGTTAATTATGAAAATTTTGACCAGGATTCAATTGACAATTTATATAAAAATTTCGCTATTCCGATAGAGGATTTAAATGACAAATCTGAATTCCTGCCAAACACCTATTATATACTACAAGGTGAAAAGTCTTCTTCACTGGCTTATTACAATCCGTTTGAACAACAACTTGAAAGAGTCAACAAACAAACTATTTTCAACATCAAACCAAAAAATGCCGAGCAAGCCTTTGCAATTCATGCCATCATGAAAAAGGAAATCAAACTGGTGGCGTTGCACGGTGTAGCCGGAACCGGAAAAACCCTGATTGCCCTTGCGGCTGCTATCGCTCAAAAGAAAGATTATAAACAAATTTATCTTTCCAGACCCATCGTACCGCTGAGCAACAAAGACATCGGTTATTTGCCGGGTGATATCAAATCAAAAATTGATCCGTATATGCAACCCTTGTGGGACAATCTCAAATTTATTCAGTACCAGTTTGATGAGCACGACAAGGAATACAAGCAAATCAATTTGATGGTGGAACAGGAAAAATTACTGATTACACCGCTTGCCTACATTAGAGGACGAAGCTTGTCAGATGTAATTTTCATAGTAGATGAGGCTCAGAATCTCACACCACATGAAGTCAAAACAATCATCACCCGTGCAGGAGAAAATACCAAATTTATTTTCACAGGAGACATCAAACAAATCGACACACCATACCTTGATGAACAATCCAACGGATTATCCTATTTGGTCGATAAATTGCAGGGTCAAAAGCTAGTTGCACACATTCAGCTGAACAAAGGTGAACGAAGCGAACTGGCCAATCTGGCAAACGACCTGTTGTAATATTTAATAAATCTGTTGAAAAAATCAATTTAAGAGGGTGTTTTATTTTGGTTAAGTTATCAGATACTTCTATATTTGCCCGTTAAAAATTTCTTAATAAGACAGCAAATATGAGAGGTAAAGGGCTAGTTATTGGTATTACCCTTATTCTGGGACTTTTGTCCATCAGACAGTTAAGTTATACTTGGTAC
>CAYFWH010000117.1:0-7505 GCA_964346785.1 uncultured Weeksellaceae bacterium
ACGAAATTCTGCCACCTGAGCATATCAAAACTCTTAAGCTGTTTAATCCTCAAACCAACGACGACACACCTGTAATCCGTATGGGTAGTGAATATCTTATTTTGTCATTTGATGATTTGAACCAGGGTTTCAAAGAATACAATTACAAAATAGAACATTACAATGCAGACTGGACGCCTTCGGGTATTTTTCAATCTGAATTTCTGGATGGTTACAGTTCAAATTACATCAGGGATTACAGCAATTCATTTAATACCTATCAGGCATATACCCATTATGAAGTTGCAATTCCAAACCGTGATATTCGTTTGAAACTTGCAGGTAATTATGTGATAAAAGTTTTTACTGATGACGAAAACAATCCGGTTTTCACAAGAAGGTTTGCAATTTATGAAGACAGAAAAGTCGTTTTGGGCGTACATGAAGAAAGAGCGATAGGAAGCGGAGATTGGAATCAGCGAATCAGTGTAATAGCGAGTTCGGGACAGATGAATATGACAGAAACACCCGACGGAGCTTATCTTTTTGTTATGAAAAACGGTAATTGGGAAGACCATCTCGTCATCAGACAACCTCAGTTTATGAATCCGGGTCAATTGACATACAAAGACCAGAAACATCTTTTCAAAGGCGGAAGCGAATACTTGTGGTTTGATACCAAGAATATTGAAGCAGGAGCAATGACAACCGAAAGTATATTTAAGGATGAAGGAGGTTTGTATCATGCAGTTTTGAGACCTGATTTTCAGAAATGGAATCTTGGTTATTTTGATGACAATGATGTGAACGGCTCTTTTTATATACGAAATGTGAAATTGCTCAATCAGAATTTATCGGGTTCAGAAGCAGATTATTGCTGGGTTCATTTTGCAATGGATGAATTTGATGATGCCGGTGGGACTAAAGAGCTTTATGTTGTTGGTGCATTCAACAACTGGCAGTTGTCACCCGAATATCGTTTGAGATTGTCTGATGCTAATTTTTGGGAAGTTTCACTTCTACTGAAACAGGGATATTATAACTATCAATATGCAGTTTTAAACAAAAGTACCGGGGAGGTTGATTTCACCAAAATTGATGGTAGCTTTTGGGAAACTGAAAATGTGTACCAGGCTTTGTTTTATTACCGTCCGTGGGGTGTCAGATACGATGTGCTGATGGGTTATGGTGAAGTGAATTCACGAAATTAAAACGAATAAGATTTGAAATTTATATTCAGCACAATACTCTGTGCTTAATTATATTGATTTCAAGGTTTTTGCAACCAGCTTTTATGACAATTGTGTTCTGTGAAACCATTTCGTATCTATGCCAATCGAAATTTAAAAACAATAAAAAATTATAAATCATGCCCAAAGGAATTTATCAGATACCGTATGCGATGAATGAACCGGTGCTTTCTTATGCACCCGGAACGCCTGAACGAGAGGAACTTCTTGCCGTGTACAATAAAATGTACAATCAGGTGATTGAAATTCCACAATATATTGGAAAGAAAGTTGTAAAAAGCGGAAACAAAGTAGCGATTCATCCGCCTCATGACCACCAACACACTGTGGCATATTACCACAAAGGAACCGGAGATGATGTGAGAGCTGCGATTGATGCTGCACTGAAGGCCAGAAAAGAATGGGCTGCCATGCCGTGGGAGCAGAGAGCTTCAATTTTTCTGAAAGCTGCCGATTTACTTGCCGGCCCTTATAGAGCAAAACTAAATGCCGCCACTATGATTGGTCAGTCAAAAAATGCTTTTCAGGCTGAAATCGACTCCGCCTGTGAGCTGATTGACTTTTTCAAATTCAATGTAGAATACATGACTCAGATTTATGCGGATCAGCCGGTTTCTTCAGAAGGAATTTGGAACAGAGTCGAATACAGACCGCTTGAAGGTTTTACATTTGCAATTACACCTTTTAACTTTACATCGATTGCCGGGAACCTTCCTTCGTCAATGGCTTTGATGGGAAATGTTGTGGTTTGGAAGCCATCGACTACCCAGATTTATTCAGCTGAAGTTTTGATGGAGATTTTCAAAGAAGCAGGTTTGCCCGATGGTGTAATCAATATGGTATTGACCGGTGGTGCTGAAACTGCGAAAATTTGTATCGAACACCCTGATTTTGCAGGTGTACATTTTACAGGTTCAACCGGCGTTTTCAAATCAATTTGGAAACAAATCGGTGACAATATTACGACCCACAAAACTTATCCGAGAATCGTAGGTGAGACAGGCGGAAAAGATTTTGTGATTGCACACAAATCATCTGATCCAAAAGAAGTAGCTGTTGCATTGGTTCGCGGTGCTTTTGAATTTCAGGGACAGAAATGTTCGGCTGCTTCAAGAGCTTATATTCCAAAAAGCCTTTGGCCAAAAGTTGAAAAAGAAATGGGCAGAATGCTTGGCGAAATCAAAATGGGTGCGCCCGATGATTTTACCAATTTCATCAATGCAGTAATTGACGAAGCGTCTTTCAAAAAATGTAAAGGCTACATCGACAGAGCCAATAAATCAAAAGAAGCTGAAGTTGTTTTTGGTGGGAAATGTGACAACAAAGTAGGTTATTTTGTACAGCCAACTGTTATCAAAACAACCAATCCGAGATACGAAAGTATGGTCGAAGAAATCTTTGGTCCGATTCTGACTTTGTATGTTTATGATGACAAAGACTGGGAAAAAACACTTGAATTAGTTGACCAAACTTCTGAATATGCGCTGACCGGTGCTGTTTTTGGAAAAGACAGATACGAAGTGGTAAAAGCAACGAGAATGCTCGAAAATTCTGCGGGTAACTTCTATATCAATGACAAGCCAACCGGTGCAGTTGTAGGACAACAGCCGTTTGGTGGTGCAAGAGCTTCGGGAACCAACGACAAAGCCGGTTCTGCCATGAACCTGCTGAGATGGGTTTCTGTAAGAACGATCAAAGAAAATTTTGTTCCGCCAAAGGATTACAAATATCCGTTTATGGCTGAATAATTAAATTCAATATCAAATAAGGTCTGTCAGAATAACTTTTTGACAGACTTTTTTTTAATACCGGCATAGCCAGATTTATTTTATGTAATTTTACAGGACAATTTAAAATCAGATTTTCATCATTCAATAATGGATGCCAAAAAAGCGATAGCAACTTCGGTTTACAGTATATTACTCAACTTATCAATGGCAATAATCAAATGGGTAGCGGGTGTTCTTGGGAATTCCTATGCCCTGATTGCAGATGCGATTGAATCAACTGCCGATGTGTTTTCTTCAACTCTGGTTTTGGTTGGATTGAAGGCTTCGACCAAACCGCCGGACGAAAATCACCCATACGGACACGGCAGAATTGAAGCGCTTTCTACTTTTTCTGTGGTCGGTTTCTTATTGATTTCTGCCACTGTTATTGCTTATGAAAGTATTCACAACATCAGAACACCACACGAAGGCCCAAAAGCTTTTACACTCTATGTTTTGATTGGAATAATTATTTTCAAAGAGCTGTCTTTTCAGTATGTAAAAAAGAAAAGTATCGAAATCAACAGCCCTTCGCTGATGGCAGATGCCTGGCACCACCGAAGTGATGCGATTACTTCGATTCTTGCATTCATAGGTATTTCGATTGCATTGATTTTGGGTGAAGGATATGAAAATGCTGATGACTGGGCGGCACTGATTGCTGCATTTATCATTGCTTACAATGCTTATAAAATTTTCAGACCGGTTTTGGGTGAGATTACTGATGAGCAATTGTATGACGATTTAATTGATCAAATCAGAGAGATTGCAACAAAAGTTCCGGGTGTGATTGCAACTGAAAAATGTCATGTCAGAAAAATGGGAATGGTTTATTATGTCGATTTACACATGATTGTAAAAAGTAATATTTCGGTGATGGAAGGTCATAAAATAGGTCATGACCTGAAAGATGAAATTCAAAAACAGATACCTGAAGTTGCTGATGTACTGGTGCATACAGAACCTGACACATTGGAGGTTTATTGATTTTCAAATTCCTTAAATTTAATAAATTACAATCTTTGAATTGTGTTTTGAAAATCGCATTTATAAAAAAAAATCCGCCTTTCGACGGATTTTGTATTTATTTCATTTTTATAAAATTCGATTTAAAAAATCTTAGGAAACTGATTGGGTTTTGCTTCTCTTATCATTTCATAAACCTGTTCGATGATATCATCTTCAGATGGTTTTGAGAAATAATCTCCATCACTCGCATAAGCCGGACGGTGTTCTTTTGCAGTAATCGTCATCGGTTTGCTGTCGAGGTGGTAATAACCGTCTTGTTCTTCCATAATTTTTTGAAGAATAAATCCTGAGGCACCCCCCGGAACATCTTCGTCTATGATTACCAAACGGTTGGTTTTCTCAAGACTCTTTGCAATATCATGTTTGATATCAAACGGCAACAATGATTGAATATCAATTACTTCTGCGTTAATTCCGAGTTTCGCCAATTCTTCGGCAGCCGCCATCACAATTCTCCAGGTAGAACCATAAGTGACGAGTGTGACATCGCTTCCGTTTCGGGTCACTTCAACTTCACCTACCGGGATTGTAAATTCACCAAGATTGGACGGCTCTTTCTCTTTCAAACGATAACCATTCAGACTTTCAATAATAATAGCAGAATCATCGCTCTGGAGCATGGTGTTGTAGAAACCTGCTGCTCTTGTCAAATCTCTCGGAACCAGGACAAACATTCCCCGAACCAGGTTTAGAATCCCACCCATCGGTGAGCCTGAATGCCAGATTCCTTCGAGTCTGTGACCTCTTGTTCTGATGATAAGAGGTGCTTTCTGACCGCCTTTTGAACGGTATTGAACCGTAGCGGCATCATCAGAAAGAATTTGGAGACAATACAATATATAATCAAGGTATTGAATTTCTGCAATCGGTTTCAGTCCTCGCATAGCCATTCCGATTCCCTGACCGGCAATGGTTGTTTCTCGGATACCGGTGTCAGAAACTCTTGATTCACCGTATTTTTGTTGCATTCCTTCCAATCCCTGATTCACATCACCGATATTACCGGAGTCTTCACCAAAGACCAGAACATTATTGTATTTTTCAAATAGTTTGTCAAAATTATCTCTGACCACAACTCTTCCATCCACAGCTTCGGCGTTGTCAGCATATTCAGGATTTATTTTTTCAACCTTTAGTGCACTCCATTCAGATTCGCTGTAGAGATGAGAACCATAAGCGTATTCCTCAATCTCCAATTGATTTTTCCACCAATTCTTCAATTCGTCGAGTGCTGCTGATTCTTCTCCTCTGGTCGTTCTAAATATTTTTCTAACGGTGGCATAAGAATCTTTTTTGGATGGAAATTCTTTTGCTTTTAGTGATTTGATATCACCTTCTATAAAAGCTTTGTTCGGGCTTGTGGCAGCAACTTTTTCGAGTAAGGTAACTGCTTGATTTCTGATTTCCTTCAACGGATTTGTGTAATCAGCCCAAGCTTGTTTTTGAAGTGATTTGACTTCTTTTTTTATAGAATCTTCAATTTCTTTGATTTCATCTTCGGTAGCGAGTATTTGCTCGCCGGTATCGAAATTGAGAATCCATTCTCTGAATTTGGTTATTCCGTCAAAATCTTTTTCCCACTGCAATCTTTCGGCAGATTTATATCTTTCGTGAGAGCCCGAAGTGGAATGTCCCTGTGGTTGTGTACATTCCTGTACATGAACGATACAAGGTACATGTTCTTCTCTGGCTATTTTTTCAGCTTTTTCGTAAGTAGAAATCAATGAAGGATAATCCCAGGCTTTGACAGTGAAAATTTCGAAACCTCTTTCGTTTTCATTTCTTTGAAAACCTGAAAGCATTTCGCTCAGACTTGATTTTGTACTTTGGTATTTATTAGGAACAGAAATTCCGTAACCATCGTCCCAGATAGACACAATCATCGGTACCTGCAGAACTCCGGCAGCATTGATGGTTTCCCAAAAAGGGCCTTCGGAAGTACTCGAATCACCGATTGTACCGAAAGCAATTTCATTTCCGTTAACCGAAAAATTCTGATCTTTATCTGCATTAGGATTTTCTCTGTAGAACTTTGAAGCTTGTGCCAGACCGAGTAATCGCTGCATTTGACCCGAAGTGGGCGAAATGTCAGCACTTGAGTTTTTCATTTCGGTCAATTTTTTCCAGGAACCGTCCTCGTTTAGTGAACGGGTTGAAAAGTGGCAGTTCATTTGTCTTCCGCCTGAATTTGGGTCTTTTTCAATATCAGCATCTGCATAAAGTTGGGCGAAAAACTCAGGAATTGTCAGCTGACCAATAGCCATCATAAAAGTTTGGTCACGGTAATATCCCGATCTGAAATCTCCGTTTTTAAAAACTCTTGCCATTGCTAATTGAGGAATTTCTTTTCCATCACCAAAAATTCCGAATTTTGCCTTACCGGTCAAAACTTCCTTTCGTCCAATCAGACTGGCTTCTCTGGATTTTACAGCTGTTTTATAATCATTTAAAATTCTTTCTTTAAACTGTTCAAATGATAGTTTATTTTCTGTTTGTGTCTGCATAATTTTCTGACTATCGGACAAAGTTATAAATTTAAATTTATCTCTGATTGAATTAAAGTCTGTTTTAGAATACTTTATTTAGAATCTGCTATTATTATTTTTAATTTGGATTTGATTTGAAGAATTTTCTTGTTAATTTTTACAGATTATGTGAAAATATTAAAAAAATCAAATATATTTGTTGGAGAAAATTTATTAAAATTAATTAATTATGAAGAAAATTTATTTTTTAGCAGCTGCTCTTGCGTTTGGGCATTTAGTGAACGCACAATTGAGCGACGGCTTCGAAGATTATCCGTTAGGTCCATATTTTGGTGGACACTGGACGAACTGGAGCATGGTTGACAACGATGAAAACATTTTGATTGTCGACGATATAGCTTCAGAAGGATCTCAATCCGGTTATATTGGCGGAGATGGGATTCAGGATGCTATTTTGGACACAGGTATGAAAATCGGAGGTCTTTGGACAGTATCAATGGATATTTATATTGACTTTGGTGCAACCGGTTATTTCAATGCACAGCACGATTTGAGTGCTTTGGGTACAACCGGTAACTGGGCTTATCAGGCATTTATTGGTGCTGACCCAACTCAATCAGGGAACCCGCCTGATGCAGGAACTTTCTATTTTGCTTCCGGAGGAACAGCTTATTCATTCCCTTATGATGAGGAAGTATGGTTCAACTTTGCTGTTGAGCATGATATGGATAATGATGAGTGTAAAATCTTCTATGATGGTAATCCAATCGTTTTTTCACAAACAATTCCATTTGGAGATGACCCGACATTTATGGGTAAACTAAATGGGTTTGACTTTTATTCACTTTCTGAAGTAAACTCAATGTATATTGACAACATTCATTTCTATCAGGGAGAGCTTGGTGTAAAAGATATTCAAATCAATGAAATCTCTGTATATCCTACAGTAAGTAATGATGTAGTAAACATTGCAGCAAAATCTGATATCAGCA
>CAYFWH010000118.1:0-7486 GCA_964346785.1 uncultured Weeksellaceae bacterium
GAAGAAGACCCGACTTTCCAGGTGAAAACCGAAGAAGCTTCAGGACCAACCATTATTTCAGGAATGGGTGAGCTTCACCTTGACATCATCGTTGACCGTCTGAGAAGAGAGTTCAAAGTTGAAGTTAATCAGAGACAGCCACAGGTTGAGTACAAAGAAGCATTTACAGTTACAGCTGACCACAGAGAAGTTTATAAGAAACAAACCGGTGGTCGTGGTAAATTTGCAGATATTGTATTCGAAATCGGACCTGCTGATGAAGGAAAAGAAGGACTTGAATTCGTTTCTGAAATTAAAGGAGGTAATGTTCCGAAAGAATATATTCCGTCTATCGAGAAAGGTTTCAAAGCAGCCATGAAAAATGGTCCTTTGGCCGGATACGAGATGGATTCAATGAAAGTTACTTTGAAGGATGGTTCATTCCACCCGGTTGACTCTGACCAGCTTTCGTTTGAATTGGCGGCTAAATTGGGTTACCGTGAAGCTGCAAAAGCTGCAAAAGCGGTTATTCTTGAGCCAATTATGAAACTTGAAGTACTCACACCTGAAGAAAATATGGGTGATGTAGTAGGTGACCTGAACCGTCGTAGAGGTACCGTTAGCGGTATGGACGACAGAGCAGGTTCAAAAGTGGTTAAAGCTTTTGTCCCGCTTTCAGAAATGTTTGGATATGTAACAGATTTGCGTACGCTGACTTCAGGCCGTGCAACTTCTACTATGGAGTTTGACCATTACGAAGCAGCTCCTCAGAATATCTCTGAAGATGTAATCGCAAAAGCTAAAGGTGCAACTGTTTAAATTAATTAATGATGAGTCAGAAAATTAGAATAAAACTCAAATCTTACGATTATAATCTGGTTGATAAATCAGCAGAAAAAATCGTTAAAACTGTTAAATCAACCGGTGCAGTGGTAAACGGACCAATTCCGTTGCCTACTCACAAAAGAATTTTTACAGTTCTAAGATCACCGCATGTCAATAAAAAAGCACGCGAGCAGTTTCAATTGAGTGCCCACAAGAGATTGCTGGACATTTACAGTTCATCATCTAAAACAGTTGATGCGCTGATGAAACTTGAACTCCCAAGTGGAGTTGAGGTTGAAATTAAAGTGTAGTAAAAACACAATTTCATATATTAAAAAATCCGTTCTTCACAGAGCGGATTTTTTTGTGTTTATAAAAAATAATGTAGCTTTATAAAATAAAATCATTTAATTTTCTCTAAAATATTAAAACCATGAAAAAAATTATTTTTTTTACCATCCTGCAATTCTTATTTGGATATTCATTTGCACAATATCCGGATGATATCAGTTCTCAAGACAAAAAAGAATTTGAGATATTAGTCAGTAAATCAGCTGATAGTCTTAGAATTCAATTAAATAAAATTGATCATTATGATGAAGAAATGAAAAGTCGTGAAATTGAATTCAAAGTTGATACTTTTAAAATAGAAAAAAGACAAGATTTGTACTTAAATAAATATTTTAGCCAGCAAAGCATAAATCAAAGTGCCTATACAAGATATGACGAATATGATAAACTTCTGAATAAATATTACAATAAACTTCTTGCCAAAATAAAGTCAAAAGAAAGTAAAAATGACCTGAAAGAATCTCAAAGAAATTGGATTGCGTACAGAGATGCTGAATTTAAATTTATAGAAAATAATTTTGGTGGTCTATTTTCAATGGCTCCTCTTATAGTACAGTCTTATCATATAGTAATTGTCAAAGACAGACTGGTTGAGTTATTTGAATATTATAATTCTGAATGGTTAAACTCAAAGGCAGGGTATGGGGAGGATTTTGATTGAAAAGTTAGATTTTATTTAGATTGTAAAATTTAAACCATTACATCTAATCAAAAGAATCTATTTTTTCTATATTTATCCAAAATAATCAGCAAATGAGATTCTCTTTTTCTTTTTTGGCAATAATCTTTCTATTGCCTGTCCTTTCTTTTTCGCAAAATAACAACTACAAAACCACCAAGGGACATGACGGCAGCAATCCTTTTAATCAACTGCATGACTTATTGCCTACTCCAAATAAATTCAGAACTGCAGCAGGTGCTCCCGGGCCGGAATATTATCAGCAACAGGTGGATTATGATATGAAACTGATACTCGATGATGTCAAAAACACACTTACCGGAGAAGAGACGATTACCTATTACAACAATTCACCCGATGTGCTGGAATATCTCTGGCTTTCGATGGATCAGAACCTGAGAAAAAAAGATTCACCTTACCATGATTATGCAAGAGATGGAGCACCAGATTCACCTGTCTCAGCTAATGATTTTTCAAAATCATTTGTAAAAGAAAGATTTGACGGAGGTTTTGAAATTCATGAAATTAAAAATTCATCCAATCAGGATTTGAGTTATTATGTCAACGGAACGATGATGCGGGTAATCCCGACACAGCCGATTCAGCCGGGTGAAAAATTTGTTTTTAAAATCAAATGGTCATACAATATTCCAAGTTATTTTGAAGAAAATGACAGAAACGGATATGAACCCCGTAAAGACGGAAATATTTATGCAATGGCACAGTTTTATCCGAGGATGGCAGTTTACAATGATGTAGAAGGCTGGCAAAACATGCCTTATTGGTACCGCTCAGAGTATGCTCTTGAATTTGGAGATTTCAAGGTAAGCATTACCGTTCCGGCAGATCATCTGGTTAATGCAACCGGAGATTTGACCAATATGAAAGAAGTGTTAACTACCGAACAATTCAACCGGTATCAAAAAGCGAAAAAAACTTTTGACAAACCCGTAATGATAGTTACCGAAGCAGAGACAGCACAAAGAATGAAAGATGGTGCCAGAGGAAAAACAAAAACCTGGAAATACGAAGCCGAAAATGTAAGAGATTTTGCGTGGGTTTCTTCGAGAACTTATTTATGGGATGCAATGGCTGTTAAAATCGGTGATAAAACGCCAATGGCAGAATCGATTTATCCTAAAGAAGGAGGTAATCTCTGGAAGGATTTGTCAACAAAGGCAGTAGCGCACACCATGAAAACTTATTCAAAATATACTTTTGATTATCCTTACCCAAAAGCGGTTTCAGCAAGTGTTCAATGGCAGGGAATGGAATATCCGATGATTTGCTTCAATGGCGGAAGAGCTTTTGAAGACGGAAGTTACAATGAAAATATGGCAAATAATCTTATCGGATTAATTATTCATGAAGTTGGCCATAATTTCTTTTCGATGATTGTCAATTCAGATGAAAGACAATGGACCTGGCTTGATGAGAGTTTGAATACCTATTTACAAAATCTGGCAGAGCAGGAGTGGAGCAAAGATTTTCCGTCCAGAAGGTTGAGAGCAGAACAAATCGTGCCTTATATGCAAAAGCCACAGGAAGAAATGATGCCGATAATGACTCAGGGTGATTTGTACACTGATTTCGGAAATGAAGGCTATTCCAAATCCTCTGTCGGACTTCATATTCTGAGAAATCTGATTTTGGGTCACGAGAATTTTGACTATGCATTCAAAACTTATGCTCAGCGATGGTCGTTCAAACATCCCACTCCCGCAGATTTTTTCAGAACGATGGATGACGCTTCTGGAACGGATATCGACTGGTTTTTCAGAGGCTGGTACTTTACAACCGAAGTCGTTGATTTAGGTGTGAAATCGGTCAGACAACTTTATCCGGCTGTTACGAAGAATGAAAATAATGTCAATATTTATTTCAGCGAAAAACCTTCAAATGAAAATATATATGATTCAAAGTTGATGAAGGATTTTCTGAAAGAGAATAATTTAGACAAAGAATCAAAACCAAATTATTTCTATGAAGTTGAATATGAAAGAATCGGCGGAATGCCTATGCCATTGCTGGTGACTTTCAGTTTTAATGATGGAAGCACACAAGAAATCAGATATCCTGTAGAAGTCTGGAGGTTCCCTCACCGACCGGTTAAGAAAATGTATGGATTTGAAAAAGAGCTGGTGAAAATTGAAATCGATAAAAACAAAGAAACCGCAGATGTGAGTTTGGGGAATAATGTTTGGAGAAAATAGCAAACTTATTGTAGAATGTATATTGTATAAATGTAAATTGTTTCTTTGAATTATTCAAAATAAACAATACTGCATTCTCTCTCAATCCTTTTTTCATACCTTTGATACTCAATCAATAAACCTATTATCATGAAAAAGGAATTCTCTATTTTGGTAATATTTGTTTTCAGACAAAGCAAATATCTATTTTAGCAAAGAGCTCAACAACGCCGAATTGATACTGACCAATATGGAAGGTAAGTTAATGAGAAGACAGAATAAAATATCGGGTAAGAAAATTATTTTAGAAAGAAATAATTTACCGCCGGGAATATATTTTATTCAGATTATACAGAATGAGACTGTGCTTGGTGTTAAAAAGATAATTATCAGTGATTGATTTTTTTAAGACAGATTTTAATTTAATTTTGAAGAATGATTCGACCAAAAACAGTAAGTGTATTCATCTTAATTATTTTTCTTTCTCAAATTTCTTATGGTCAAAAAACTGAATCTGAAATTGAAAATGAACTTATAGAGCTTCACAAAGATTTCAGTTCTGAAATGAAAGCGTTGATGGAGCAGGTTGGTATAATTAACAGCTTGGAGAGAACGCACGAGAATTATTTGAAGACCGATTCGCTTTACAATATCTATGATTCTATTGAAATTGAAGATTTGAAACTGGATTTCAAATATGCTTTTGAGCATCCTTATTCTATGCTGGTATTTAAAAGAGTAAAATTTCAAATTGGCAGACAGCCCGGAATGAAATTTTATGATGATTTCGAAAAACTTTACAACTCAGTTACAGAAGAAGTCAGAAACAGTAAGGAAGGAGTTGAAATGAAAGAAGAACTCGGCTATTTCAAAAAAAGTATGCCCGGAAGTTCCTGCCCTGAAATTGTTGGTAAAGATTTCAAAGGAAATGATTTTGATTTGAAAGAATTTAACAATGGCAGGATGCTGATCATTGAATTCTGGGCGAGCTGGTGCGAGCCTTGCATCCGTGATTTACCATTTTACGATGATCTTTCATCGCATTATGATTCAGATAAATTCGGTATTTTGTTTGTAAATCTCTACGATGATTCTGATAAATGGAGAAATGCAATTGACAAATACAAAATGGACAAAATCAACTGGCTTCATTTTTCAGAAGCTGAGAATGAATCTTTTTCGAAAAATGATTTTTTTGTAAAAGGAATTCCACACACGCTTGTCATAGACCGATCCGGAATGATTGTCGGTAAATTTAAAGGTAGTGGTGAGAGAAATAAATTTGGAATTATTAAATTACTCAAAAGTTATTCAGATTTATAAAAACGACAAAAATGAAAAAACCGGCAACATTAGCCATTAAATTATCAAAAATTGCTGAAAAACAAGTTAAATCAGGTCATCCTTGGGTTTTTGAAAGCAGTATTGAAAAACCGGTTGATTCTGAAAATGATGCGGGAAGTCTTTGTGTAATTTTTGATCGTCACACCAACCGGCCTTTTGCTTTTGGTCTGTGGGATCCGGATGAAGTGATTAGAATTAAAATTTTGGAAACAGGAAATTCATTGAAACTTAATAATGAATTTTGGGAATCCCGTTTAAACAAAGCGTATGAAATCAGAAAACCTTTATTGAAATCGGTAAACGGATACAGAGCTTTGAACGGTGAAAATGATGGTTTTCCGGGACTGATTCTCGATGTATATAATCAAACGGCAGTTTTGAAAATTTATTCAACGATTTGGCAACCCTATCTTTCGGATTTAATCGAACTGATACAAAATATTTTCAAGGTCATCAGAATTGTGATTCGTTTTAGTCGTAAATTATTGATTAACAATAGTTATGAGTATAATGAAGGTCAGATAATAGGCGAGGAACTGAGTCAGGAAAAAATTCCTTTTCAGGAATATGGCATATCTTTTTATGCCTATCCGGTTTCGGGACACAAAACAGGATTTTTTCTCGATCAACGACCGAATCGCTATTGGGTTCAGAAAAATTCTAACAACAAAAAGGTTTTGGATGTTTTCAGTTATGTCGGTGGATTTGGTTTGCATGCGCTCAAAGGAGGTGCATCCTCGTTAACTTCGATAGACATTAGTAAACAGGCAATGACAGTGGCAGAAGAAAATATGAAACTGAATGATTTTGGCCTGAAAAGATGGACTCCTGTTGCCGCTGATGCTTTTGATGCAATGCATCAACTGATTGAACAAAATCAAAAATTTGACCTGGTCATCATCGATCCACCTTCATTTGCCAAAAAAGCTTCTGAAGTTCCGGCTGCGCTGAAACAGTATAGAAGGCTGGCTGAAATCGGTTCGAAATTAACAACTAAAAATGGAATTTTAATTCTCGGTTCCTGCTCAAGCAGAGTCAGTGCAGATGATTTCAGAGAAGTACATCGACAGGCATTTTCAGGTTCGGACTGGCAACTTTTCAAAGAAACTGGTCACGATATTGATCATCCTGCAAATTTCGCTGAAGCAGTTTATCTGAAAACTTTTTATTACAAAAGAAAATAACAATAAAAAAGCCTTCCGTTAAGAAGGCTTTAGAGTTAGTTAAATGACCTGATTAATTTTTTATCACTTTTACTGTTTTCACAGCTTTGTCAGTATATATTTTCACAATATACACACCGGCTTTATAGCCGTTAAAATCAACAATTCCGTTTGAAATCTGATTGATTTGAGTCAGTTTTCTTCCGCTTATATCAAAGATTTCAATCGATTTTATATTTTGTTTGCCAACGATATAAAGATTGTCTGTTACAGGGTTTGGATAAACACTGAACAAATTTGAATTTAAGTCATCCACACCGAGAATCAAGTGAACTGTAATCGCAAATAAATCACTTTCACATCCGTCAACAGATTGACTTACATAATAAGTTGTTTCGTCAACGAGTTCTGTATTTCCGGGCAGGGAAACTGTTCCGTTTTCATCTGCATACCAGTTCAAGTCACCTGACGCCTCAACCTCGAGATCATCAAGAGTTTGACCCTGAGTGAAATACTGGTCGGCATCACCGGTTGGTGCATTGGGCGCAGAAGTTACAATAACCTCAAATTCAACTCTGTCTGATTCGCATATTTGAGTTCCGCTTCCTGTTTCAACCGTCCAGTTGTAGAAGAAATAATAAACTGTATTGTTGGAATTCGACTTATTGATTGTTCCTCCGGTTACTGATCCGGCAGTTCCGATTGGATAAGTGAATCCTGGAGGGCTGCCTGAAAATTCACGAACCATTTCAGGGCTTGATTCTGCAACCAGGCGATAGGTTTTATTTGCTTCAACTGTAAAGTTTAGAGGAACTTCGAATTGTACGGGATTTGATGAGTTTCCGGCCCGACATGCAATTGTAGATTGATCCAGAACCTGCCAGTTTTCATCGAGAAGCTGCATCACCAAATTACCGGGTTGGCCTGAGGCAAGATAAACATCAACCGAAGTG
>CAYFWH010000119.1:0-7420 GCA_964346785.1 uncultured Weeksellaceae bacterium
GTGGTCTCTGTGGTTAGAGAAATTAAAAATAAAGAACTATGATTTAACCACAGAGCTCACTGAGAAACCACAGAGAACTCAGAGCACTTTGTGCCTTCTTTGCGGGCTCTGTAGTTAGTAAAAAATAAAAAAACAACTTTTTAAAAAAAAATAATTATGTACAACAAAATTGCACATGCATTCGCCGGAACTTTAATCTTGTCCAGCTTGCTTTTGACTTATTTTACTGACAATAAAAACTGGCTTTGGATTGCCGCTTTTGTCGGAGCCAACCTATTACAGAATTCAATCACCAACTGGTGTTTACTCCATCAGATATTGAAGAAATTGGGTGTGAAAGACGAGGGGTCGAGTTGTAAAGCTTAAACTTATTTAGTTAATTTTATCTTCAGATTTTCAAGCATTGTTTTGGTCATTTTGTCCAAATCAAAGTCAGCTTTCCAACCCCAGTCTTTTTGAGCGATTGAATCGTCGATACTCGCCGGCCAGGTATCAGCAATTTTCTGTCTGAAATCGGGTTTGTATGAGATTTCAAAATCAGGTAAGTATTTTTTGATAGCATCAGCGAGTTCTGCAGGAGTAAAGCTCAATGCATTCAGGTTATAAGAAGTTCTGACGCTGAGTTTTTCGCCGTCAGCCTGCATCAGACTGATAGTTGCACGGATAGCATCATCCATGTACATCATCGGTAAAGCCGTGTTTTCAGAAAGGAAACATTCGTATTTGCCGGTTTGGATAGCCTGATAAAAGATATCGACTGCGTAATCGGTGGTTCCTCCACCGGGCAGTGTTTTCCAACTGATCAAACCCGGATAGCGGATACTTCTCACATCAACTCCGAATTTTTCATGGTAATAATTACACCAGAATTCACCGGCTCTTTTAGAAATTCCGTAAACAGTAGCCGGAATTGCAAGAGCGTTCTGGTCTGTATTGTTTTTGGGTGTATCTGTACCAAAAATTGCAATACTACTTGGCCAGTAAAGTTGAGAAATCTTCTTCTCCTTGGCTAATTCCAAAAAATGTAACAGCGAATTCATATTTAGATCCCATGCCTTCATAGGGATTTTTTCGGCAGTAGCGGAAAGCATAGCTGCGAGATGATAAACTGTGTCGATTTTATTTTCAGCTATTATATCAGAAATTCTTTGGTTGTCATTTACATCCAGTTTTTCATAATAAGGGTCATTTACTTCAGAGGATTCCTTCAAATCAGTTGATAAAATATTTTCTTCTCCGTATATACTTCTCAGTGCAGCAACCAGTTCAGAACCAATCTGACCGAGTGCACCAGTGACCATAATTTTTTTGGACATAATTTAAATTTATGAAATTGAAAGACAAATATAGATTATTTAGTTATAGACAACTTCAAAATTCATTTGATTTTAGTTGCTTAAATTCAATAAAAAATCCATAATTGTTGTTATGACAAATTTATGTATTTTTGTGGTTTCACATAATTTTATAATAACTAATACGACAAAAAGAAGGAGATGAAAAAATTATTAATCATGGGAATTGCATTGTTAACGGTTAATGGAGCGGGGCAGGATAAATTTCATGCAATCAATCTGGAGCACATGGATAACAGCGTAAGACCTCAGGATGATTTTTACAATTTTGTAAACGGAAACTGGATGAAAACGGCAGAAATACCTTCTGACAGAGCCAGATGGGGTAGTTTTGATGAACTGAGAGAAAGCACTGATGAAATCAGCCTTGGTATTTTGAAAGGCCTTTTGGGTAAGAGTTACACAAAAGGAAGCGACGAGCAAAAAATCGGTGATTTATATGAGTCGTATATTGATTTTGATGCCAGAAACAAAACAGGTCTGGCTCCGATTCAATCCTATTTGAACAGGATTGACAATATTAAAAACCTGAAAGATCTTCAGCAATATCTGACTGATGTAACTCCAGAAGGGTTTAATCCGCTTTACGGTTTTTATGTTTATTCACACATGAAAAACAGTTCTCAGAATGCTGTTTATCTTGGAGGAATGAGATTAGGTATGGGTAAAAACTATTACCAGAAAGATACAGAAGACAATCAGGAGAAATTGAGATTGTATGCTGAGCATATCGATAAAATCTATGCTTTTACCGGTTCAAAAACAAGAGATTTAAAAGGACCAAAGATTATGCATTTTGAAAAAGAAATGGCTTCTTATATGCTGACCGTTGAAGAGCAAAGAGACAGCAGAAAGAGGTTTAACCCTTATTCAGTAAATGATTTGGGAGAGCTTTCAAAAAATGTGGATTTAAAAAAATACCTGACTGATTTAGGTGTAAAAACAGATTCTGTAATTATTGGAGAAATTAATTTATTCAGAAATATTGATAAAATCATCAATGAAGAGAATCTTCCACGGATTAAAGAATACCTGAAATTCCATTTAATTGATGGTGTAGCAGGATATTTAACCAAAGAACTTGATGAAATTGATTTTGACTTTTACAGCAGACAACTCAGAGGTCAGCAGGAGCAAAGAGCTTTGGATAAAAGAGGTCTTGAGTTTGTAAACGGCTCTGCCGGTGAACTTTTGGGTAAATTATTTGTAAAGGATAATTTCCCGCCGGAAGCCAAAGCAAGTGCAGAAGAAATGGTGAGTTATCTGTTCAAATCTTTTGAACTTCATATCAGTAATCTTGAATGGATGTCCGCAGAGACCAAAGTGAAAGCACTTGAGAAATTGAGTAAGTTTACTGTTAAAATTGGCTATCCGGATAAATGGAGAGACTATTCCGAACTTGAAATTTATTCTCACAACGAAGACCAGGCTTTATTCAGAAATCTTTTGAATCTGAAAAAATGGAGATACAATTATATGTTCAATAAGATTGGACAACCGGTTGATCGCAGTGAGTGGGGAATGTCGCCGCAAACCGTAAATGCATATTTCAGCCCTTCAAATAACGAAATTGTTTTTCCGGCTGCTATACTTCAGTATCCGTTCTATGATTTCAGAGCAGATGCAGCAGTGAATTTTGGTGGAATGGGTGCTGTAATCGGTCATGAAATTTCTCACAGTTTCGATGATTCAGGTGCGCTGTATGATGGTGACGGGAATCTGAAAAACTGGTGGACAGAAGAAGATGAACAAAAATTTAAAGTCGCCGGAGAGGCACTGGCGGATCAGTATAGTAAATATGAACCGGTAGAGGGAGTTTTTGTAAACGGAAAATTCACTTTGGGCGAAAACATAGGTGATTTGGGTGGAGTAAGCGTAGCTTTTGATGCTCTGAAAATGTATTTGAATGACCATGGAAATCAGGGTAAAATTGACGGATTTACTCAGGAGCAAAGATTCTTTATTTCATGGGCAACTATATGGCGAACCAAGGCAACCGATGAATCACTGAAAAATCAGGTAAATACAGATCCTCATTCACCGGGTTATTATAGAGCTTTCGGGCCGATTATTAATGTGGATGGTTTTTTTGAAGCATTTGATATCAAGCCGGGAGATAAAATGTACAAAGCTCCGGCAGACAGAATCAGAATTTGGTAAATTATGATTGTACCGAATTTATTCAGAATTTTATTTTTTAGAAAAATTATTAAAATGACAACAGTTGATGCCGTAAAAGACCCGAATGCTACATTTATCGATATCCGTGAATCTTATGAATTGGAAATTGACGGTAAAATCGATCGGGCAATTAATATACCACTGACTGAAATTCCTGACAGAATCGAAGAAATTAAACAAATGCAAAAGCCAATTGTTGTTTTTTGCAGAGGTGGAAATCGTTCAACTTCAGCTTTTAATTATATGATTGAAAATGGAGTAGAAGATATATATTGTGGTGGGGGATATGATGATATGAATGAGATTTTAAATTCATGATTAGAGAATTATAAAACGATCTTGTCATTGACCAGAGACAAGGTCGGTTTAATTCAAAAATTTATAAATGACAAAAAAAGAAAGAGCTGCTTTCGTGCTTCAGGAACTTGAAAAATTATATCCGAAGCCTGCTATACCGCTTGATCATACCGATCCGTTTACACTACTGGTTGCAGTGGCATTATCAGCTCAGACAACCGACAAAAAAGTAAATGAAGTCACACCCGATTTATTTGCCAGAGCATCAAATCCAAAAGCGATGAGTCTTCTCACCGTAGAAGAAATCAAAGAGTTGATCAAACAAATCGGGTTATCAAATACAAAAGCAAAAAATTTGAAAAGGCTTTCAGAAATTTTGATTGAAAAACATGATGGAGCAGTACCTCAGACTTTTGAAGAGCTCGAAGAATTACCCGGCGTAGGTCATAAAACCGCTTCGGTAGTAATGTCTCAGGCTTTTGGTGTGCCGGCTTTCCCGGTTGATACTCATATTCACAGACTGATGCACCGATGGAAGCTCAGCAATGGTAAATCGGTGGAACAGACAGAGAAGGACGCCAAAAGACTTTTTCCGAAATCGAGCTGGAACAAGTTGCATATACAAATTATTTACTACGGCAGAGAATATTCTCCCGCACGCGGTTGGGATTTAGAAAAAGATTTTATCAGCCGAAAAATACTCGGAAAACAGGTAACTGAAATTTCATAGAGTATTCACACTTTAATTTTATTAAATTTGCAATCATTAAACCATATCTTATGTTGAATACCATTATTACAGGCTCAGGTCATTTTTTGCCCGAAAGAATTGTGAAAAATGATTTTTTTCTGAATTTCGATTTTTTTGGAGAAGATGGTCAGCGAATCGAAAAGCCAATCGAAGAAACTATTTCTAAATTTCAGGAAATCACTGAAATCGAAGAGAGAAGATATGCTGATATTTCCATGTACACATCAGATATGGCAGCAATAGCAGCTGAAAGAGCTCTTGAAAATTCAGGTATTGACAGAGAAGATTTGGACTATGTTATCGTTGCAAATAATTACGGTGATATAGATGCTTCTCACAGACAGGTGGACAGTATGCCATCAATTGCAACGAGAGTAAAAAACAAACTCGGAATCAAAAATAACCATTGCCGGCCTTATGAAATGTTGTTCGGGTGTCCGGGCTGGATTGAGGGAATGATTATGGCACATCATTTCTTTTTGTCCGGAACAGCAAAAAAAGCTTTGGTTATTGGTTCAGACACGCTTTCAAGAGCGGTGGACCCACACGATCGTACCGCAATGATTTTTGCTGACGGAGCAGGAGCAGTAGTACTTGAAGCAAAAGAATCAGATAAAAAAGAAGGGATTATTGCGTATGATACAATTTGTGATAGTCTGGATGAAATGGATTATCTGACCAATAATGAATCTCTGAAATCTGATTATGAGGGGTCAAAGGTGAATATAAAAATGCGCGGAAGAAAAGTTTATGAGTATGCACTCAGAAAAGTTCCTGCGCTAATCAAAAGAAGTATAGATAAGTCAGGCTTGGATATTTCAGAAATCAATAAAATTTTACTCCATCAGGCAAATGCCAAAATGGATCACGCCATGGTGCAGAGATTGTTCAGATTGTATGGTTTGAAAGAAATTCCTGAAGATATTGCACCGATGACTGTTCAGAAATTTGGCAATTCTTCTGTGGCAACAGTACCGACCATGTATGATTTGATTGCCAGAAATCAATTGGGTAATCATAGTTTCAATCCGGGTGATAACCTGGTGTTTGGCTCCGTGGGTGCCGGTATGAATATCAATTCAGTGGTCTATAAAATTCCTGAAAAATAATTGAATTTCCAGATATTTTTACTTTTTCTAAAAAGAAGTTTACTTAAAAAAGTGACTTTATGAGAATTAATGTGTCTAAATAATTGAATGGCAGTTAATGACTGTGAGAGCTGAAAGTGTAGACTTGAGTGATGAGGAACTCATCAAAAGAATCTGTGAAACAAACGACACCTATTTGTTTGGAGTCCTTTATGACAGATATGTCTCAGTTGTTTACAGTAAATGTATAAGTTTCACAAACAGCAAGGAAGTAGCACAGGACTTGACACATGATATTTTTGTGAAGCTCTTTGTCAAATTGAAAAGTTTTAAGGGTGATTCTAAATTCTCAACCTGGTTATACACATTTACCTATAATCATTGTGTCAATTTTCTGCAAAGGGAACTCAAAGACGATAAAAAGACATATTCTGTAGATGAGAATGTTGAAGGTAATCTGTCCGATGACATTTCGGATCAGGAAATTTTTGAATTGAAAGCTGAAAAATTAAACAAAGCTATTCAGATGCTAAATCCTAACGAAAGAATGATTCTGCTGATGAAATATCAGGATGATATATCAATCAGAGATATTGCAATAGCAATGGAATTGGGCGAAAGTGCTGTGAAAATGAGGCTTTCAAGAGCCAAGGCTAATCTGATTAATTTATATAATGAAATACAGTGATGGAAAATCCGTTTAAAAATATAATAGAAAGTCATGAAGCTCCTCAAATGTTGAGAGACAGAGTGATGGATGATATTAGACTGATTAAACTGTCACTCGATATGGCTGATTTGTTTGCAGTCAAATATCCGTCAAGCCTGATAAATTTACTGGAGACAGCCTCCGGAAAAAAGGAAGATGAAAATAAAGATAAAACCGAAGAAAATTAAAAGTTAACAAGATGAGAGAATCGACTGAATTACTACAAAGCTTTTATAACTATTTTATTGAAACCATACCGTCTTTTTTGATGGGAATTGGCTTTCTTATAGGATCTTATATTGTTTATAAAATCGTGCTCTGGCTTGTTATGAAGCTTTTAAAACTATCTAAAATTGAAAAATTAAATGGTAAAATCAATGAGATAGAAATTTTTGAAAATTCAAATTTCAAAATCGATATCACCAAAGTTATTTTAAGTTTTGTGAAATTTATTTTGATACTTATTCTGCTGATTGTAGGCAGTGAGCTACTCGAACTAAAAATCGTATCGGAACAAATCAGCAATCTGCTGGCTTACTTGCCAAAACTAATTTCAGGAGTTTTAATTTTTGCAATCGGAACTTATCTGGCATCTCAGGCTAAAAAAGCTATACACAAGATGCTAAAGTCACTTGATTCAGGTGGTTCAAAAGCTATTAGTTCATTAGTTTTTTATCTGATTTTTATATTTGTCACAATTACAGCAATCAATCAGATTGGAATAGATACGACGATTATATCAAATAATCTTTCATATTTAATCGGTGCTGCATTGGTAACGGTTGTTGTAGCAGTCGGATTCGGATCGAGAGATGTGGTTTACAGACTGATTCTTGGTTTTTATGCTAAAAAAAATCTAGAACCCGGAATGAAAATCAAAATAGGTGATGATTTGGAAGGTGTGATTGAATCAATTGACAACATCAGTATAACTCTGAAAAGCGGAGATGAAAAGATTATTGTTCCAATCAAAAAAATAAGCAATTCTCAGATGAAAATTATCTCATAAGTTAAAAATATTATTCGAGAGGGGGAGAGT
>CAYFWH010000120.1:0-7401 GCA_964346785.1 uncultured Weeksellaceae bacterium
AATTTTCTTCACTGTTTCTTTTTGTTCCTGTTTCGGAAGTGTAATGTTCAATATTCCGTCATTATAGCTTGCAGCCACATTTTCGGTATCCACCACATTTTTAGGCAGTGTGAAACTTCTCTGAAAATTGAAATAACTAAATTCTTTTCTGCTGTAGTTATCATCTTTTTCTTCAGATTCAGTTGATTTATTGACAGATAATTTCAAAACATGGTCTTCGACTTCGATATTGAAATCTTCTTTTTTGAGTCCGGGAGCAGCTACTTCAATTTCAAAATCGTTTTCATTATTTTTGATATTCACTGCAGGTACAGAAAATTTTCTGCTGATTTCTGAATTAAAAAGCGGAGAATCATTAATCAAACTGTCAATTAAGCCTCCAAATAAATCCTGATTTCTTCTAACTAATGTATTCATTTTATATTTTTTTAATTGTTTGATTAAACATTAGTCAATTTATATTCCATCTGATTTTTGAGCACAAAACCATGTCATAATGTCTTGTTTTACATGAAAATCGATAAGCGGCATTAAAAAACACAGACAGAATGTCTTGTTTTGTTAAAATTTAGTTCAAATGTGATTTGATATAAATTATTTTAGTAACTTTATTTCGAATTCAAAAACGAACAACAATTATGAAAAAAGTTTTATTTCTTGCTTCAGTTCTTTTAACCGGATATTTTGCAGGTGCGCAAAGCATCACTGCTGCAACCGGATTGAACAAAGGACAAATTAATTTCAACGATTTCAGAGTTATTGACTCAGACAATTTGAACAACTCAACAATTTTGTTGTCAAAGAGTGATAAAATCACAATAGAGTCGAAAGAAACTGAAATGAGTAAGGTTTGCAGCTGCGGGAAATACATTGCAGCGATGACAGAATCCCTAAACGGTGATATATTCTATATACCGATGTCGGGACAGAAAGTAATGAAGATTGATGCAGTTTCAAAAACCGGCACGCAATACACTTTTTCAACCGTTCAGCCTGATTCAAAAGACCAGGCGGGATATTATGCCAGGATGACAACGACTCCTGACGGTTATATGTACGCTTTAAACAATAGCGGAACAGAATTTTTGAAAATTTCTGCCAGCGGTAGCATTCAAAATCTGGGTGCCATCAATCAGTTTGTTTCAAAAGCAAAAGAGCTGGGCGCAGAAACAGCTGTTTACGGTGGTGATATGATAGCAGATGCATTTGGAAACATTTATGTAATTTCTGCTAGCTCACATGTATTTAAGATCAATCCGAATAAACTGAGTTCAGAATATCTTGGTCAAATTCAGGGGCTACCGGCAGGTTATACAGTTAACGGTGCTGCTGTTGAAAGAGACGGAAGCATTCTTTTGGGTACAACTTCAAAAAACAATTCGCTTTACAGTTTAAATATGGAAACATTGGAGGCAACTTACAAAGCTGATTACGCACTTGCAATCTATGATTTATCAAGTCCGTACTTCCTTCGTCAGAATGAAGCAGATCAGTTGAGTGAACTGAGCAGCGGTTACAGTCTTTATCCGACAGTGGTTAAAAACAGTCAGTTAAATATTGTTTCAAACAATGATATAAAAACAGTTTTAACTGTAAGCATCTGGAATCTGAACAACAAACAGGTTTACACAAATAAAGTATCCGTTAAATCAATCGGAGACTATCAACTGAAACTCAACGGCTCTCTACTGCCTGGAATTTATGTTCTGAAGGCCGTAAATCAGGAGGGGAAAGAGGTAATCAACACCAAATTCACACTGATTCAATAAATTATTATCCTCAGAACAGACAGCTCAATTGACCGTAATCAATTGAGCTGTTTTTTTTTGTACAAACAGAAAAATCCATCAATGTTTTTTATCAGTTTATCGGGTATTTAAATTCGATTCAATTTTATATGAACTAAAGCCTGTGTAATTTTGCAGTCGTAATTATAAAAAATGCAGGCAAAAGAAAAACTTTGGAACAGAGATTTTATTATCGCTTGTATCACCTACTTTTTGGTAGCCTGTTCTTTTAATTTGCTGATGCCGACCATTCCGATTTTTTTATCTGAGGAACTCGGAGTACAGCCTTCCAAAATCGGTATCGTTTTATCATCCTATGCAATAGCTTTATTAATAATTCGCCCTTTTTGCGGTTATTGGGTGGATGTTTTTAAAAGAAAGCCATTGCTAATTCTGGGTATAACGCTTTTTGTATCTGCCTATATCGGTTATTATTTTGCATTTACAGTTATGTTTTTTGTAATTCTCAGATTTTTCCACGGAATGTTTTGGGGACTGTCAACGGTTTCTGCCAACACAGCTGCAATCGACATCATACCCGCTTCGAGAAGAGCTGAGGGAATCGGATATTTTGGTGTGAACAGTAGTATTGCAATGGCTATTGCTCCATATATTGCTGTTAACATCTATGATTCATATGGTTTTAACGCACTGATCAGCTCTGCACTTGGCATGGGTTTACTGTCAATAATAGTGGTTAGTTTTATCAGAATTCCGGTTCGTAAAAAATTGGATAAAGTTCCGGCATTGTCTTTTGACCGTTTTATTTTGATAAAAGCTGTACCAATACTTCTCAACCAACTTTTTATTTCATTTGGCTGGGGAACACTGATTGCATTTGCAGTACTCTATGGCAAACAAATAGGTATTCAAAATTCGGGAATTTTCTTTCTCTTTCTGGCAGGCGGAATTATCTTATCTAGGATTACTTCAGGTAAATTTGTTGATCGCGGGCATCTTCACAATGTTATGATTCTGGCGCTTGTTGCAATTTCAATTGGATTTTGTTGTTTTGCACTGCTCAACAATATAATTTATTATTGCCTTTCTGCTTTTGTTATCGGGATTGGTTACGGCACCCTCTTCCCTGCTCTTCAAACGATTTATATCAATATGGCTCCGGCTTCGAAAAGAGGAACCGCCAATTCAACTTATCTGACCGGTTTTGATTTGGGCATTGGATTGGGAATGTTGAGTGGTGCATATTCTGCTGAGCACTTTGGTTTTTCTAATATGTTTCTAATCAGTGGTTTACTTTGTCTAATTTCAATTTTCATCTATCAATTCAATTCAAAAAAAGTTTATGAACGAAATCGGGTGAGTTTAGATAAATAAATCAGTTTTGTATCTTTGAAATCAATTCAAAATCAAATGAAAGCACTCTATATAATATCATTGTTTTTCTTTTTATATCCGCTTACTGCACAAACTCCTGAAGGAATTGAGATACAGTCAGTGATTGAAAATATGTATGAAGATATTTATTCAAAAAGCAAAATCAACAAAATCGAAGATTATTTCAGCAACGATGCAACAATTTTTTCTGACGGTGAGGTTTTTGATTTTGAGTTATGGAAAAGTTTTATCAAAAATCTTTCTGAAAATCTGAGTGCTGAGAATCAGAACGGCAATGTATTGGAAAGAATTAATCATTTTGATTTTCTAAATATTTTAGTAAGCGGCAATTATGCATCTATTGCCTATAAAAAAACCGAAGACTTCATTTATAATGGTACAAAACTTGTTCAGTTAAACTGGCTTGAAAGTGCAGATTTAGTCAAAGAAAATAACAATTGGAAAATTAAATTTTTGCACACGACAAGAATTAAGCAAGACAATTAAACAATAAAAAAATGAGTACTTACAAATTCAAAACAAATATCAATTGCAACGGCTGTATAGCTGGAGTTACACCATTTCTGAACAAACTGGAAGATGTCAAATGGAAAGTTGATACAGAAAATCCTGATAAAATACTGACTGTAGAAACTGAGAACTCAACCAAAGAAGATATTGAGAGAGCAGTAAAAAAGGCAGGATTTGAAATAAATGAAATCGAATAACTGAAAACTGTAACAATTTTTTTAATCAGGCTACTTATTAGTAAAATTAAAAGATGAGAAAAACTGTTTTGATTTTATCATTCCTTATCTCAGTTGTACAGCTGAGCGCACAAAATCCGGAACAATTTCTGGAAATTGACTACCAAATGGAAATGAAAATGGATGTGGAGGAGATTTTGGAAAATGTCCCTTCACAATGGCGTGCTATGGTAGAAGACCAGATCAGACAGGAAATTGGTGACGGAATCTTTATTGATTACAAACTCAGAATCAGCGGTGAGGAATCTGAATATAAAATGGTTGAGAAAATCAGCAATTCACAATTGGGTGGCGGTATGATTGCATCTCAGGTTTCTGCCATGGACAAAGTGTTTTTGTATAAAACCACAAAAGACGGGATCTACACCAAAGTATATGATTTGGGCAAAACTTATCTCGTACAGGATTCTCTGATTAAATTTGACTGGAAAATCACAAGAGAAAAAACAGAAATTGCAGGTTTTGAAACATACAAAGCTATCGGAATGATGAATGACACCATTCCGGTTACTGCCTGGTATGCACCAAAATTAAACTTCAAAGACGGTCCTGACAGATTGTGGGGTTTACCCGGATTAATTCTGAAAACAGAGTTTATAATGAACGGCACTGACATGGTTATAACTGCTGTTAATATAGCTGTCAGAGAAGATGAAGTAAAAATCACAAGACCTGTCAAGGGTGAAATTATTACTGAAGAAGAATTTCTGACTGTGATAAAAAATATTCAGAAGAAATACAAAGAAATGTACGGTGACGGTGTAGATACCAATTAGTCCATCGGGCAACCCATATTGAATGGAGAACCATATTCATAAGGACATTCATCCTTTTCGTCAGGTATTCCGTCCAAATCAGAATCAGTAGATAATTCTCTGTTGTAGTTTGCTGAGAGATTTTTGTCAGACGGGCAGCCAAGATTAAAAGGAGAACCTGCTTCTAACGGGCATGCATCTTTGTAATCAGGAATTCCGTCCAGATCTGTATCTGTCCATTTATCTGAGAAAAGAGTTTGCTGATGAGAGCAAGAAACACCAAAAAACAGCAAAATCAAAATGTGAAAAATCTTTTTCAAATCAGTCTGTATTGCCACAAAATTAATTCTTAAGTTTGAAAATAACCCGACGATTTTCAAAATTCTTTTGATCATCACAAATTTCCTGAGGTCTGCATTCGGGGTGAAGAAGCTCTGTATCACCTTTGCCTACAAGAATTAGCTTTTTAGGATCTACTCCTTTTTTCTTCAAATAATTAACAACAGCTTTGGCCCTGTTTAGTGAAAGGACACGGTTGTATTCAGGTGTTCCTGCCGCATCGGTATGACCTTCAACAATAAATTTATTTGATTCCATACTTATTATAATTGAAGCAGCAGTATTGAGCTTTTCATAAAATTCCTCTTTAATTACATAAGAATCAAAATCAAATTCAATCCCCTCAATCATACGATTCACCTCCAGTGTCATTTTCTCCTCTTTGGTTTTCGGACAGCCCTGTCTGTCTGTACCACCTCTGTCAAAAGGACATTCGTCTTCGGTATTCGGGATGCCGTCAAAATCAGAATCAAAATCATTTTGGAAAGTCAAATGATTTTCAGGATTTGTATAGAGTGAATTCTTTCTGCCTTTTCGTTCATTAAAATTCTCATAACTTTCTTCAATAAAAGAGGTGTAAGGTGTAGAGATATTCAGCTCCTCTCCAAGCTTAATGATTTGATTTCTGTATTTCCCGTTTTTAATACATGGCTTACCACATCTTTCTTCTTCCTGCAATAAATAATCAATTTTCTCTCTTGCCCACAGATATTTAAGAATCATCAGACTTTCATTATTTGAATCCTTTGGCAGTGTAAACTCTTCGGTATAAAATTTTTCGCCCGAAATACCGGTCAGTAATAATTTTGGATCTCTTCTACCGCTGCATTCTTTACTGACAAAGCTGGATGATTCGCTCGATAAAAAACCATTGAACTGACTTGGATAAGTTTCAGATAAATTTAATTCTCTTGACTGAACTTCAATATGTCTCAGAAGCGGGGTTTTAATCAAATTAAAAAATTGGTTGAGTTGATTTTCTGCTTCATCAAATTCACTGATTAGAACCGGTTTTGTTCTGGCTGCCAGTGCCATTTGTTGAAGTGTTGGTCTTGCTATTTCATAACCAATACCAAAGATAAAGTACTGAGCATCTGCTATATTGTCCTTCAATCCCTGAAAAAGTGCATAATCAGGACTGAACATGCCGTCTGTAATCAAAACCACTACCCGGTTAAATTCTTTGTCCGGTTTGTAGGCATAAACTTTCAACATTGCTTCACTCAGTTTTGTTTTACCGCCACCTTCCTGAGAATTCAACGCTTCAACTGCCATTTCAATATTTTCTGAATTTGCAAAGACTGATTTCTCAGACATAAAATCGCTCTGACCTTCGAAAAATAAAATATTGAACTTTTCTTCAGGGGTCAAATCTTCGAGGATTCTAATGATTAGTTCTTTTGAAGTATCGAGCGGAAAACCGTGCATAGAGCCGGATAAAACAATAACAAAAATATATTCTCTTGGCGCAATATCTTCGGGTTCAATTATTTTGGGTGGATCTACCAATCCCAAAATATAACGACAACCTTTGTCCTCATAAACCAGCATCCCCGCCTGCGCCTCATCACCTCTGGTACTCAAATTCAATTTCACAGGATAATCTTTCAACAGACCGTAATACTCATAAATCTGAAAACGATCTGAGATTTTTTGAAGATTTGCAGGATAATTTTCTACTGACGATTCAATGATTGGCGTCGGGCTGATGATTTGAAACTGAAAATTAAAATCTTCAGGCAGGCTTTTGTATTTTTCAGAAATATAAGACGGCAACTCCATCAACTTAATTCCTGAATGCTGATTCAGGTTTTTAATATATTTCAGTACTATTTTTATATCATCTTCTTTTGGTATTTTATCAAGTTTCAGGCTGATAAAAGATGAATTCATACTGTGTGAAAGCGTAATTCTTTTACCTTTTTTATTTTCAGCCATAATTTGCTTTCGCATATTGTCCATGTTTTTGGCATCGAGTGATAAAATCCGGTCGGGATAATAAATTGAAAGTTCATACAATGACGCATCTGTCTGTATTGGAAATAAATATGATGCTGAGTCTGTATCCTCAATTTCAAATGACTGATAAAGCCGGACATCAGCTGTTGTTCCGACGACATTAACTTGTAATGACTGACTTTTCAAATGAATCTCTCCATTTTCTGACCACAATTGCGGTATAAGTCTCTGTTGTGAAAAAACACAGAAACCAATCATTACCAACAATAATGACATCAGTTTTTTCATTGATAAAATTAATGACCAAGATAAACAAAAATGAGCGAAGTCAGTCTGAATTTAATCATTGATATTAAAAATCTTTATTATTTTTGAATTAAAGTTTTGTCTATGCAATTTGAATTTACTGAAATAGAAAGAATTTCTGATATTTCTGCTAAGGATTTTCACAAATACTAT
>CAYFWH010000121.1:0-7367 GCA_964346785.1 uncultured Weeksellaceae bacterium
TCAAGCAGTTCATATGTATTTAGAAATGCCCTGACTGAAAAATAAAAATGCAGATATCGTGTCGGGCTGGAAACAGAACAGACAAGATCCGAAACTGACTAAAAATCTTCCTTCAAAACTCTTCAATACAGTTGCCAGAAAAGTATCCGGTCTTGAACTCCATGATTTTAATTGCGGACTCAAAGCATACCGTTCAGAAGTTGCAAAAAACCTTGAACTTCATGGAGATATGCATCGTTACATTCCTGTAATTGCAAAAAATTTGGGTTACTCAAATATTATTGAGAAAAAAGTAAAACACCAGGCGAGAATTCACGGAAAATCAAAGTATGGCAGCAGAAGATTTATCAACGGTTTTCTGGATTTGGTGACACTTTGGTTTATCAATAAATTCGGAAACAAACCAATGCATCTCTTTGGTGCAATTGGCACACTGATGTTCATCATCGGTTTTATAGCCGCAGCATATCTTGGGATTGATAAGTTGTATAAAGTCTATGTACTCGAAAAAAATGCAAGACTGATTACCGACAATCCGTTTTTTTATATTTCACTGGTGGCGATGATTCTCGGTACTCAACTGTTTCTTGCAGGATTCTTAGGTGAGATTTTGATTCGATCCAAAGAAAGAAAAAGTGAATTTGAAATCAGTGAATCAATTAATCTCAATCAAAAAATTAAACTATGAAAAAAACAATTTTAATTTCTTTGATTTTATTCGGATTAATGTCCTGCAAATCAAAAATTGAAGGCGAAGGTCCTGCGAGGTTTGAACAAGAATTTGAAACCGATATTTTCGGTGAACTCGAAATCAGTTGTAATTGTGATGTGACTTTAATTCCATCAGAAAACACAAAAATTGTTGTCGAATCTCATCAAAATCTAATAGATAATCTTCAGATTGATTCAAAAAGAAAAAAACTGAAGATTTCTGAAAAAAATAAAGTTAAAAAATACAGCTTGTATAATCTGAACATTTATTTCAATTCTGAATTGTCAAAAGTTGAACTAAAAGATCAATCCAAATTGAAGATTTCAGGAACTTTGAAAGCTGAAAAAATGGAATTCAAAACCAGTGGCAATTCAATAATAAATGATGCTTTTGTGGATATTGATAAATTTAAAATCGAAACAAAGGACAACAGCAATGTTTATATAAAAGGAACTGCTATTGATTTAAATGTTGATACAGGAAATGAATCAATTGTTGATTTATTTGAGTTACAAAGTGTTGATGTGAATTTTAAAGCAAAAGATAATTCAAACTTGTCTGTTTCGCCAATGAAAAATTTAAAAGGTACTGCCGTTGACAATTCAGTGGTGAATTACAAGGGCGACCCGAATAAAGATGCAACAGCAAAAGACAAATCAATTATTGAAAAAAAATAGTAGAAAATGAGTAATACGATAGAAAGAGCCAAAAAATGGCTTAGCGAAGAATACGATCAAAAGACCAGAGAAGAAGTAAAGCGAATGATGGACGAAGATCAGAATTTGCTCGAAGAATCTTTTTACAAAGACCTTGAATTCGGTACCGGAGGTATGCGCGGCATCATGGGCACAGGCACCAACCGAATCAATAAATATACATTAGGTGCGGCTACACAAGGGCTTGCCAATTATCTGAACAGTCAGTTTCCGGACAAACAAAAATCGGTGGCCATTGCACACGATGTCAGAAATAATTCGGATGTTTTTGCAAAAATAGTAGCAGACATTTTGACCGGAAACGGTATCCGTGTTTTCTTGTTTGACGGTTTCAGACCAACACCTGAACTCTCGTTTGCGGTTAGACATTGGAACTGTGACGCCGGAATCGTTTTGACTGCATCGCACAATCCACCCGAATACAATGGATACAAAGTTTACTGGAACGACGGAGCCCAAATTGTGCCGCCACACGATACTGCTATTATTGCAGAAGTTCAAAAAGTAAGTCCGTCTGAAATTAAATTTCAGGGAAATGACCAACTGATACAACTGATTGGACAGGAAACTGACCAGGCTTTTATAAAAGCTTGTTGTGAGCATATCGGTTTTACAAACAAGGGAAAAGATGATTTGAAAATAGTTTTTACTTCGATTCACGGAACATCGATTGTAATTACGCCCAAAGCTTTTGACGAAGCCGGTTTCAAACAAGTTTATATCGTAGAACAACAAGCAGAACCCAGCGGAATGTTTCCAACCGTGAAATCACCCAATCCGGAAGAACCGGCTGCGTTGAAAATGGCACTTGAACTCGCTGAGCAGGTAGGTGCAGACATTGTGATAGGAACCGACCCGGATGCTGACCGTCTGGGAATTGCAGTAAGAGACCTTGACGGAAAAATGATTTTACTCAATGGTAATCAAACCAATACAGTGCTGACCGACTATTTGTTGCAACAAAGACAAAATGATGGCATGGACGGAACTGAATTCATTGGTTCGACCATCGTTACTTCAGATATTTTTTACGAAATCGCAGAACATTACAATGTGGAATGCAAAACCGGTCTGACAGGTTTTAAATGGATTGCAGACATGATTAGAAAGGCCGAAGGAAAACAAACTTTTATAGGAGGTGGTGAAGAGAGTTTTGGCTATATGGTCAGCGATTTTGTCAGAGACAAGGATTCTGTAACTTCTACTTTGCTCGCGTGTGAAATTGCAGCCAATGCAAAAGCAAACGGAAGCAGTTTTTATCGTGAATTAATTAAAATTTACACCAAAACTTCACATTATCTCGAAGGTTTGGTTTCTGTGGTTAGAGAAGGAAAAGACGGTGCGGCCGAAATTAAGGAAATGATGACAAATTTCAGACAAAATCCGCCAAAAGAACTCGATGGGTCTAAGGTTATAAGAATTAATGATTATCAAAGTTCTGTTTCTAAAAACTTAATAACCGGAGAAACTTCTCAAATTGATGTGCCAAAATCAAATGTATTGATTTTCTACACCGAAGATAGCACCAAAGTTTGTGCAAGACCCTCGGGTACAGAACCTAAAATTAAATTCTATTTTTCGGTTCAATCGAAATTAGAAGAGGAAAAAGATTTTGAAATCAATGAGTCAAAATTAGCTTCAAAAATTGAAAGATTAAAAGTTGAATTTAAATAAAAAGAGATGAAGATTCCGGCTTTCGTTCTCTCTGCTTTGTTTTATTTGTTTTTTGGCTTAATTCTGGTGGTGATGCACGCTGTTCAGTGGTTGTGTTATAATTTAGGCGGTTACATGTCACATCACAAGTCTGTAAAATTAATGGATTGGATGATTTTTAATGCCACAAGAGTTTTAGGAACTACTTATCGCTTTTCGGGCAAAGAAAAGTTACCAAAGGGAGTTCCGCTTATTTTTGTAAGCAACCACCAAAGTATGTACGACATCCCGCCAATGGAATGGTACCTGAGTGATTTTCATCCAAAGTTCATCAGTAAAATTGAGCTTGGAAAAGGAATCCCGAGCGTGTCATACAATCTGACGCACGGTGGTTCGGTTCTGATTGACCGCAAAGATTCAAAACAGGCTTTGCCCCAAATCAAAAAATTAGGACAATACATAGAAGAACACAAAAGATCTGCAATTATTTTTCCGGAAGGAACACGAAGCAAAGACGGTCAGCTCAAAAAATTTCACGAAAGCGGAATCAAGATGTTGATTAAATATGCGCCGACGGCATTAATTGTTCCGGTAACGATTAATAATTCGTGGAAATTGGTCAAAAACGGTAGTTTTCCATTATCTTTGGGAGTCAGATTTAGTTTGGATATTCACGATCCGATTGCTTCAAAAGGAATTGAATTTGAGGAATTGACAGAAAAAATCAGAGCATCAATTCTTTCAACACTTAAAAATTAAAATTATGACTAAAAAAGAAAATGTCCGTCTGGAGGTGATGAATTTCATCGACAAGGATGTGAATGATTATATGGACAAATTTCTGATTAGTCCCGAGAAAATATGGCAACCCACAGATTTTCTGCCCGATTCACATTCAGATAAATTTTTTGATGAACTGACTGAACTCAGAGAATTGTCGAAAGATTTACCCTACGATTTTTGGATTACACTGATTGGCGACACCATCACCGAAGAGGCTTTGCCTTCCTATGAATCATGGATTATGGAGATAGAAGGTGTTGACAACGAAGAGAGTAACGGCTGGGCAAGATGGTTCAGAGCATGGACTGCCGAAGAAAATCGTCACGGTGATGTACTGAATAAATTTTTATACCTGTCGGGTCGTGTAAATATGCGCGAAGTTGAAATTTCAACTCATTACCTGATTTCTGACGGATTTGACATTGGCACCAGCCATGACCCTTATAAAAATTTTGTTTACACCAGTTTTCAGGAACTGGCTACTTACATTTCACACAACAGGGTTTCTGAATTGGCCAAAAAATACGGTGTAAAAAGTTTGGCAAGGATGTGTAAAATCATTGCAGGTGACGAAATGAGACACCATATTGCGTACGCCGAATTTGTGAAAAGAGTTTTCGAAGTCGATCCGAGCGAAATGATGCTTGCTTTTCAGTACATGCTGAAGTTGAAAATTGTGATGCCGGCACACTTCCTGAGAGAATCGGGTGAACCAATGGGCAGAGCCTTCGAAATTTTTTCGGACTCGGCACAAAGATTAGGCGTTTATACCGCTTTTGATTATGTGGATATCGTTAGAAAATTGATTAAAATGTGGCAGATTGACAAAATTACAGGTTTGAACCAGGAGGCCGAAAGAGCCAGAGATTTTATCATGAAACTGCCCGACAGACTCGAAAGAATATCACAAAGAATTGTAGTTCCTGACGAATCGCCACGGTTGAAGTGGGTTTATTAATTAAGCAAAAAAAATGTAATTGTTCTTTTAAACAATAACAACATAACAAACACACAAAACAATGAATTTAAACGAGTATTTTGGAAAAGGCTTAAATTACGCTGATTATCTGACGAAAATTGAGCAACAATTTCATCAGCTTGAAAATGGTGAAGATCCTGAAGGTTTTGCAGATTATTTTTCAATCAACCTGAAAAGAATTGAGAGATTGAATAAAAGCATCAAATTGAGTGATGAACAACAAAATAAACTAAAATCTATTGAACCTGATTTTAGAATTCTAACCATCAGCGAAGGTTGGTGTGGCGACGCTTCCCAAATTGTTCCGGTGGTCGAAAAAATCGCAAATGGATTGAATATCGAACACCACATCGTTTTCAGAGATGAAAACCCTGAACTGATGGACGCCTATCTGACCAATGGCTCAAAATCAATCCCGATTTTTATAGGAGTTGACAACCACGGAAAAGAAATTTTCAGATTTGGTCCGAGACCAAAGGCTGGAATGGAATTGCTGAAAAAGGCAAAAGAAGATCCGGCCGGTTTTGACAAGGAAAAATTTCACAACGACCTGCAACTGTGGTACAACAAAGACAAAGGGAACTCAATTTTTAATGAACTTTACGAATTAATGTCAAAATAAATCAAATGAAAATCAATGCCGGTTATGTAATCAGTGGATTGGCTGTAGTGGTGCTCGGACTTGCATTCTTTACACCACTGGGCAAACAATTTAGTTACAAAGTCAACGATGTAACGCTTACAGGAGCGAGTAAAGAACTGCCCGACAGAGATTTTAGCCTGAGCGATGAAGATATGAAAATTGCGCTCAAAGGCTATAACGGAACAAATGACATCAATCTTTCTGATTTGAAGGGAAAGGTTGTGTTTTTGAATTTCTGGGGAAGCTGGTGTCCGCCCTGTGTGGAAGAGATGCCGTCGATTCAGAAACTGTACGAAGACAAAGGTGACGAAATAGCAATGGTGCTGATTACGATGAATGACAAGCCCGAGAAATTTGTTCCTTATTTGCAAAACAATAATTATACAATGCCTGTTTATGAAGCCGAAAGCCTGCTGCCTAAAAAAGTGAGACCGGGCTCTTTTCCAACTACTTATATTTTAGATAAAAATGGTGAAGTAGTGAAAAAGGAAATTATTTCGAAAGACTGGAGTACTCAGGAGGTGTATAAATTGCTCGATGATTTAAATAAGTGATTGATTATCGGGTTGTAAACCATAGATTTAAAACTTGGAATGTTTTTTGATTTTTAAGAGCCTGAAAAATTAAAACCAACTCAAATGAAAAAAGCAAAAATAATAGGACTTGCCAGTGTTGCCGCCAGATCGGCCAAAGGCACTGATATGTCTTTGATACAATCATTGAAAGCATTTGTCAGAATGATGATCAGTGCATTCAGAGGAAATTATTCACCCAAAACAATTAATCTATTCATCGGCACGGCAGTGATTATTTATGTGATTTCGCCAATCGATTTAATTCCCGGAATTTTAGTCGATGATGCTGCCATCGTGTTTTTTGCACTCAAATATTTTAGAAAGGAACTCAATCGTTTTTTGGAATGGGAAAAGGCGCAAAAGACAAAATCGTTTGTGACCGATGCGATCATAGTTAATGACTAAAGAAAACAAATATCTCATTAGTATTTCAGGCCCCACTGCTTCAGGCAAGACGGGGCTTTCTGTTTTTTTGGCGAAGTCGCTGAAAACAGAGATTCTGTCCTGCGATTCGAGACAATTTTACAAAGAAATGAAAATCGGAACTGCTGTGCCGACTCAACAGGAAATGGATGCCGTAACCCATCATTTCATTGGTCATCTCAGTATTTTTGACAATTATTCGGTGGGTGATTTTGAAAGAGATGCGATTCAGAAAATCGAAGAGCTTTTTCAGGTTTATGATTGTTTAATTATGGTTGGCGGCTCAGGATTGTACGAAAAAGCAGTGACAGATGGTTTGGATGAATTCCCTGAAGTCGATGAAAAATTCAGACAGGAACTGAACGCTGAATTTAAAAATAACGGCATCGAAAAATTACAACAGGAATTAAAAATTTCAGACCCCGAATATTACAAAACAGCCGATATTCAAAATCCTGTCCGAGTGATTCGCGCTTTGGAAATCATTCGCGGAACGGGTCAAAAGTTTTCGTCTTTCAGAACTTCAAATCAAACCCAAAGAAACTTCAAAATCATAAAAATCGGATTGGAACTGCCGAGAGAAGAACTCTATGAACGAATCAACCACAGAGTCGATTTGATGATTAAGGACGGACTTTTGGAAGAAGCCAAATCACTCTATCCAAATCGTGAATTGAATGCTTTGCAAACCGTCGGCTACCGTGAATTATTTGAATTTATAGATGGCAAAACCGATTTGGAAACCGCCATTTCTGAAATCAAAAAAAACAGCCGGAGATATGCCAAACGACAAATGACCTGGTACAGAAAAGATGAGAGAATTAATTGGTTTTCACCATTTGACAAAGAAAAAGTATTGGATTTTGTTTTAGATTTTGGTTGA
>CAYFWH010000122.1:0-7326 GCA_964346785.1 uncultured Weeksellaceae bacterium
CTTTAACGACAGAATATTGTATAAAAGACCCGTTTTCGGCTAGTCTTAAAGGTGAAATATACAAAGAGTTAAAAGATGTTTTAATTGTCGATGTCTCTCACGAAATTGAACCTTTCGATATTGCCGAAGGTGCTTTTGTAGTGAAAAATGCATACAAATCTTTTCCAGAAGGCACAATTCACATAATAGGTGTTGATTCTCTGATTACACCCAACAAAAAAGCAATGGCTGCCTTGATTGACGGTCACTATTTCATAACCTGTGACAACGGAATACTTTCGTTAATTAATATGGATATCAGACCCGGCGAAATTGTAGAAATCGATATTCCGCAATCACAAAATCCGGGAATCTTCTCGGTAAGAGATGTTTTTGTGCCGGTTGCATGTCATCTTGCCCGTGGCGGAAAACTTTCGGTAATTGGAACCCGTGCAAAAGGTTTCAAAGAGTTATCGAGTCTTCAACCGGTTGTTAAAGATAATAAAACAATTGTTGGAAGCGTGATTTACATTGACAATTACGGAAATTCAATCACCAATATCTCTGAGAGATTCTTTGATAAAATTGGTAAAAAAAGAAAATACACGGTTCGGTTCAGAAATCATTCATTTGATAATATCAAAAAAAATTATACCGAAATTGTTGATGATTTTGATAACGAAGCAGATTTTGTGGGAAGAGGGATGGCTCTTTTTGGCTCATCCGGTTATCTTGAAATTTCTGTTTACAAAAGCAACCCAAGAGCTTTTGGCGCAGCAAGCACACTGTACGGACTCAAAAAAGGAAGTGAGATATATGTCGAATTTGAAGATTAAATATCAGAGAAATTCTGCCATTCATCTTTAGTTATTTCATATTCAAAATTATTTCTGTCGGGTTCACCATAATAGGCTACAACAATCTCTCTGACTTTTCTTGCTCCCAACTTTTTCATTGCTCCCTGTGAGCGGTAATTTTCTGCACCGACATGAAAAATAACTTTTTCAACAAATTGAAAAATATAATCGAGCATCATTTTCTTGACTGAATGATTGTAAGATTTACCCCAATAATCTACAGCATAAAAAGTATAACCAATCAAAATACTTTTTTGATTTTTGTCATAACCATAAAAACGGGTACTACCGATTACCTGATTAGAAATTTTGTCATAAATCAGAAATGCACCACCACTTTCGACGGCGCCTTTAAAAAAGTTTTTGAACACTTCTCTCTCACATCTGTTTTTATTCGGATGATTTGCCCAGACCGCAGGGTCGGAAGACACCTCATAAAGTTTATCGAAATCATTTTCATTTAACGGGACAAGTTTTGCTTTTTCATTTTCAAGCACAGGTTGAATTGAGAAATCCATTTTAAAATTGTTTTGAGTAAAAGTAAGTTTTTTCTGATTAAACCAATGTATTCATAAATCTAAAAAACAAGACGGATGAAACAAATTTATGTATTTTTGCAAGGGTTTTGCCCAAACGAAATAAAAAACGACAAACTGAGTTAATAAAACAGTAAGCGAAAAATGTTTCAGATTTTCAAAAAAGAATTATCAAATTACTTCAACAGCTACATAGCCTATGTAAGTGCCACTGCATTTACGCTGATCAGTAGTTTGTTTCTGTGGTTTTTTGACAATGAATTCAATATCTTCAACTCCGGAACTGCATCTCTGAGCAGTTTTTTCTTTATTGCTCCATGGATTTTACTTTTCATGATTCCTGCACTGACCATGCGTTCGATTGCTGAAGAAGAGAGTTCGGGAACACTTCAGTGGCTTTTTACTCAACCTTTGAAAATCAGCGGAATTGTTTGGGGAAAATTCATTCCGGTATTAATTGTTTTGATTTTTTCTCTGCTGATGACATTTGGTTTTATCAAAACACTCGAAAATTTTGTAGCCGAAAGTCAAAATTTGGATTACGGTGCGTTTCTGAGCGGATATTTGGGTTTATTTTTACTCGGTTCCACATTTGCAGCAATTGGATTATTTACTTCTTCACTTGCAAAAAACCAGGTGACCGCTTATATTTTTTCGGTGTTTTTGTGTTTTGTTTTTTTCTATGCATTCGAAAGTCTGTCTTCCTATAATTTACTTGGAAGTCTTGATTTTTATGTTCAAAAACTCGGTATGCAGATTCACTATCAGCAACTGCTTAAGGGAATCATCGATACCCGTGATTTGATTTATTTTCTGGTTTTGATATTATTGTTTCTTGCTTTGACTCAATTTAATTTAGAAAGAAAAAAATAATGCAGACCGAATACATTAAATTAGGAAACAAATGAAGAAATTCAAAAAAAATATAGTCATCACAATTTCAGCGCTGATTCTGATTTTACTGGCTTCAGAATTCTTCTACAAACGCTTTGATATGACCCGTGACAAACGGTACACATTGACAGATACAAGTCGTGAAATTCTGAAGAAAATAGATCAGCCTTTAAAAATCAATCTTCTTCTTGACGGTGAATTGCCCGGTGATTACAGAACACTCAAAAATGAAATTTCATTTGTACTGGATGAATTCAGAAATATCAATCCTAAAATATCGTATCAGTTTACAGATCCATCAAAAAACTATACAACTGAGCAGTTGATGGAACAAAATCTGAAACCGGCGCCTGTCAAAACCGATAAAGGTGTACTGAATGTTTATCCTTATGCCCATTTGGATTATGCAGACAAGGAAGGCTGGATGGAAACTCTGATTGACGATCCCGGAGTTCCGTTTAGTGAGCTCGCTGCTTCGACGACCGAAAAGCTCGAATATCTTTTCATGAATGAAATCAGACAAATTACAAGAAATGAAAGGAAAAACATCGGACTGATTGTCCATCACGACGAATTACCCGATTTGTACATCAACGGTTTGGGCAGTTCACTTGCAGAGAACTACAATGTGAGTGCATATCTGAATCCGATTATAGATTCTACTTTTTCACTGAATCAAAACGATATTGACTCACTCAAAAGATATGATGCACTGATTGTTGCCAAACCAACAATGCCATTTTCAGACACTGACAAACTCGTTCTTGATCAATACATTATGAATGGCGGTAAAATGCTTTGGCTAACCGAAATGGTAGATGCTGAGATGGACAGTATTTTCAGAAGCGGAAAAATCGTAGCTTTTCCGAGGGATTTGAAACTGAATGATTTTTTCTTTAATTACGGTCTCAGAATTATTCCGACAATTGTCAAAGACCTTGAAGCTGCAAAAATCGTACTTGCCGACGGCGAAACCACTTCCGGAAATGTGAGTTACAACTCTTATACCTGGCCTTATTTCGTCAGAGGTTTCAAAGCTCAGCCAAGCCCAATTACAAACAGTATTAATTCAGTTGAATTTCAATTTGCAAACCCGATTGAAATCCTGGAAAATCCAAATATCAATCAAACCGTTTTGCTGGCAAGTTCTCCTTACACAAGTTTACAGCAGTCTATGAGTTTTATTGAACTAAAAGAAGTCGATGAAATCAATCCGGAAGAGTATTTTATGGACAGAATTCCGCTGGCAGTTCTTGCAGAAGGAAAACTGCAATCGATGTTTTCTGCACGGTATGAAAGAAATGAAATTCCGGATTTCAAATCAGAGACCAATGATGGGAAATTGATTTTGATTGCTGACGGTGATGTCGCAAAAAATCATGTTCTGATGGGAAGACCCATGCGGCTTGGCGAAGACAAATACTCGCTCAGACCCGACAATCCGAGACAAAGACCGGTAACTTATGACAACCAGAATTTCCTGCTCAATTGCATTGATTATTTGGTTGGAGATACAGATTTTCTAAATTTAAAAAACAGAAAATTAGAAATTCCGGTATTGAATGACACCAAAGTCAGGCTTGAAAAAAAGGAATGGCAAATGATGAACTTATTGCTTCCAATTCTTTTGATTTGGACTTTTGGTTTAATTTTTATCTTCAGAAGAAGAAAAATTTACAGGAAATCAGTTTTAAAAAATTAAACCGATATGATAGTCAGGCTGACAGATAAAATTGAATTCCCTGATTATTCTCTCGCAACTTCATCAGGCATTCTTGCTTATGGTGGTGATTTATCAACCGAACGACTGAAGCTCGCATACAGCAAAGGAATTTTTCCGTGGTACAATCCGGATGAGCCAATCTTGTGGTGGTTTCCGGATCCGAGGTTTGTACTTTTTCCTGATGAATTGAAAGTATCTAAATCAATGCAAAAAATTCTGAAAGATCAAAAATTTCAATTCACTGAAAACAGAGCATTTGACAAAGTTATTGAAAATTGCAGGAGTGCCTATCGCCCCGGACAAAACGGCACCTGGATTAATGATGAAATCCTGGAATCCTATATTGAGCTCAACCGATTGGGAATTGCAAAAAGCTATGAAGCATGGCTGAACAATGAACTTGCAGGTGGTTTTTACGGAATTGAACTCGATAATGTTTTTTGCGGTGAAAGTATGTTTGCCCGAGTTTCAAATGCATCAAAAGCGGTTTTTATCAATTTTGTTTTGAACCATAAAGATAAATTCAAGTTAATTGATTGTCAGGTTCATACAAAACATTTAGAAAGTCTGGGTGCAAGAGAGATTCCGGCTCAGGAATTTTTGGAATTTTTGAATTAAATTCAACTATACATAAATCAAGGCTATTGGTACAACAAATTAATCAGCTAATGTTTAATTTTATATTTTTATAATCATAAATCTCTCTGCTATGATTATACAGCAAACAAGGCTTAAATACATCAATAAATCAATTGGTTACGGTGTTTTCGCTAAAACGCTTATTCCAAAAGGAACCATCATAAGAGTCGAAGATTCGCTCGACAAAATATATACTCCGGCTCAGGTCAGCCAAATGAATTTACAATTGCAGGACATCATAGATGAGTATTCCTACAGAAATAAAGATGGAAATTATTTATTGTGCTGGGACAATGGCAGAATGATGAACCACAGTTTCAAGGCAAATTGTTTTCTGACACCTTATCATTTTGAGATTGCGACAGAAGATATTTTACCGGGTCAGGAACTGACCAATGATTATGGGGTTTTTAATGTAGAAGAACCAATGTACGGAACAATTGAAGGAACCAGAAGAAGAAATGTTTATCCGGATGATTTATTGAAATACCACAAAATCTGGGATGAGAAAATCAGAAAAGCTTTTTTCAAAATCAACGAAGTGGAGCAACCGCTCAGTTTTTTGATCGACATCGAAACTCAACGCCAAATTCAAATGATAATCAATAAAGTTGAACCCATGAAATCTGTGCTTGAAATGTATTGTCCGTTTATCAATCAGAGATTTTATCAAAAATCACAGCTTAAAAACGGGTTATGAATTACAAAAAAAATAAATAAAACTTTCTTTAGCCCAACAAAACATCGAGGCTCATCATCACAACAAAACCGATAACAAAACCGAGGGTAGCAACATCTGAATGACCGTTTTGCTGTGTTTCAGGAACGACTTCCTCAATTACTACATAGATCATAGCCGCAGCGGCAAAGGCAAGTGCATAGGGTAACATTGGTGTGAAAACTGTCACAGCATAAGCCCCCAAAACACCAAAAACAGGTTCAACCAAAGCGGATGCCTGTCCGTACATAAAACTTTTCCTTCTCGACAAGCCCATTCTCCTAAGCGGTATCGCAACTGCAATTCCTTCAGGAAAATTTTGAATACCGATTCCTATTGCCAGAATGACCGCACCTGCAATTGAAGTTTCGGGCAAACCCAATGCTACACCACCAAACAAAACGCCAACTGCCAAACCTTCAGGAATATTGTGAAGTGTAATCGCCAATGTCAAAAGAGTTGTTCGTTGCCAGGGTGTTTTGATTCCTTCTTCCTGTTTGAAATTAATATGTAAATGAGGCAATAGTTTATCTAAGGCAAATAAAAATAATGCGCCCAAAATAAAACCGATGACAACCGGTAAAATGTTTACGCTGTCCTCTACTCTGCTCATTTCAATGGCCGGTGCGAGCAGACTCCAGTAACTTGCAGCAATCATCACGCCACCGGTAAATCCCAACATACCGTCTAAAATTGTCCGGTTCATGGTTTTGAACAAAAAAACAACAGATGCACCCAATGCGGTTAATCCCCAGGTGAAAATTGTGGCATATAATGCAGCTCTGACAGGAGAGATTTGTTCGAAATAAGCAACTATCGAATCAAACATTGAAATAATTTGAACAAAGCTATTAATTTAAATAGAAAAATACACAAAAGATGATTTAATATTTCTACAAAAATCACGCCTCTACGAGACTCACACAAAACGAAAATTCAGATTCTATCATATTGTTTTTTAGCTTCGTAAGAGCGACACTTAGGTAGGATGATTATAATCAAAATCATTCAGCCCGATACGGGCGACATTTTAAAAAATTGAATTTATGATTTTAAAAATTCAAAAGGGATTTGCTGCCGCTGATCCCAAATTGGGAGATGCTAAATCAAACAAAAGTCAATGCTGCGCATTGTTTTTAAATTCCATGTATGTATCCACTGTTTACTCATTATTTATTTTGATTATCAGCAATATACTCTATTATTTTTTACCATCCACACATATTTGGAAAAGTACCTATCCGGAGTATTTCCAGCTTGATATAGTAAACATATTATTTATTATCTTTTTATTTTTATTCATGCAAAATTTCAAAGGTTTCAATAATTATAGCCGTACCTCCTCCCATATATCTAAACAATACCTACTAATGAATATATGATAATTCGCAAAATTCTAAAACATTATAATTTAATTTATTGAAAACAATTCGGTACTCTTTCCCCCTATCTTTACCACTAATGAATAAAATTAAAACCCATTCACTCTTTTGATTTTCCCATGGCTTAAAAACGGTTAGCAATTTTAAACGATTACCATATAGCAATTTATTAATAAAATTTTTTGATTTTATTTTTCGTTCATCCAAGAAGCTGATATTTTCTTTAATATCTACCTGAAAATCAAAACTCGTATAATCTAACCCACATCCTCTATCATTACTTAACGCTTTCTTACTTGAAGTCAACATTTGATCACTACCCAAATAATAAAAATCTTTTGGACTTTTCTGTATAATACTGTCCATTGCTATATCAAATATTTTTTGGATATCTACTTTATCTTGAGATAAAAGCAATTGAAAAGGTAACAATATAAATACTATAAATAGTGATTTTTTCATAATTAATTAGATTTTTTAGCCGCTCTTTTTACAGTACCACCATTTCCCGTATCACAATTAGGCTGATTTAAGTTGTATTGTTTTTTCAAATTTATACAAATCTTTTGGTTTTTGATTTTTTAATTATTTGGTATTT
>CAYFWH010000123.1:0-7304 GCA_964346785.1 uncultured Weeksellaceae bacterium
TTTGTAACTATAACTTCTTGGTCTCGGGCCGAGGACAGTACCCTCTCCAACAAAAGCAGGAGACTTCAAAGAGCCCGCTCTGGCTCCACCGGTTCCTTTTTGTTTTTTAATTTTACGAGTACTTTTTGCAACTTCAGCTCTCTCTTTTGATTTGTGAGTTCCCTGTCTTTGTGCAGCAAGATATTGCTTCACTTCCAGATAAACCACATGCTCGTTAGGCTCAATTCCAAAAACTGAATCATCCAAAGAAACTTTCTTTCCGGTTTCTTTCCCCTGTATGTTTAATACTTTTAATTCCATTTTCTTACAATTACATATGAGTTTTTAGGACCGGGTACAGCACCTTTAACATTCAGGTTCTGAACAGTAACCTGGTCACCGCCCATACGGCCTGCCATTCGCATTCCTTTGAATACTCTGGAAGGATCCGAACCGGCTCCGATAGAACCGGGAGCTCTCAAACGGTTTTTCTGACCGTGAGTAGACTGACCCACACCTGCAAATCCATGGCGTTTCACAACACCCTGAAAACCTTTACCTTTTGAAACTCCGGTTACATCGACATACTCACCTTCGTGGAATACATCTACCTTAATTTCATTACCTAATTCTAAAGAATCTGCAAATTCTCCGTAAAATTCCACCAATTTTCTTTTTGGCGTAGTCCCCGCTTTCTTGAAATGTCCTTTCAAGGCGGCAGAGGTGTTCTTCTCTTTTGCGTCATCGAAACCTAATTGAACAGCTTTATAGCCATCCTTCTCTTCGGTTCTGACCTGCGTCACGATGCAAGGACCAGCCTGAATAATGGTGCAGGGAATATTCTTCCCGTTTTCATCAAACAGTGAGGTCATCGCAATCTTCTTTCCAATGATACCAGACATATTAATTTTTAATTTCTAATTATCTTATTCTTAAGGAGTTAATAATCTCTATTTTTGAATTAGGCATATTCGCTCCCTAAAAATAGGGTGCAAATGTAAGAATTTTATTCTATGCTGCAAACTTTAGTTGAAAAATTTTTATCTATCACAACACAGCAGAGGCTAAGGGTACAGATATATACCGTGTTCCAATAATTCTATTAAACTAATTCTTTTTTATTTTATTATTAATTTAAAAAAACTGTAAATTTCAAAAATGAAAATGATCACAGAGAAACCAAGGATTAAATCAATAGATATTTTTCGGGGTTTGACAATGGCACTGATGGTAATTGTCAACAATCCCGGCGACTGGTCAAATATTTATGCACCTTTTAAACATGCCGAATGGAATGGTTGCACACCTACCGATTTGGTTTTTCCGTTTTTTGTTTTTGCAATGGGTATGGCCGTGCCTTTCAGCAGGACCAAGCCCGGAGGTATAACAATCGATTTTCTCAAGACAATCACAATTCGTTCACTGAGGATTATTAACCTCGGTTTGATGCTGAATTTTTTCACTCATATAAATATAGGTGAACTCGAAGGATTGCCTTTGATGTTGATTCGGGTAGCAATTGCTGTTTTAATCGGGTGGCTAATGCTTGGGAAATTCAAAAACAACATAAAGCTTATCAGTGCATTAGCGGTTTTTGGAATTTTTATACTACTCGCCTATTCAGGACTTGACGATTACAAGAATGTAAGATTACCGGGCGTACTGCAAAGGCTTGGTGTCATTTATTTTTTGGGTGCATTAATTTATAAAGCATTTAATTTTAAATCTCAGTTAATTTTAGGTTCTGTCATTTTGCTGGCTTACTGGGCGGTAATGGCACTGCTGAATATTCCCGGTATTGGTGCTCCCAATTATGAAATCGGAACTAATTTCTCAGCATACATCGATCAATTACTTCTCAATGGTCACATGTGGGTTGCCACTGACAATAAATGGGATCCTGAAGGTGTGCTGAGCACTGTACCTGCCATAGTTTCATTTCTGTTTGGTGTCTGGTGCGGAAAATACATGAAAGAAGCAAAACACAGCTTTGGATATTTTGTTGCAACAGGCTTACTGCTAATAATAATCGGTCAAATCTGGAATCTTAGCTTTCCGATCAATAAATCATTCTGGTCAAGTTCCTATGTGATTTACACTTCAGGTCTCGGTATATTGATTATGGGTATTTTGATTGCTGTTTTTGACAATAAAAAAGATAATTCATTCTCAAAGTTTTTTGTAATGTGGGGAATGAATCCGATGATTCTTTTCTACGGGTCGGGTTTGATTCCGAGAGCATTGAATATGATTAAATTAGGTGATAGTGAAAATTCAGCCGGAATACTCACCTATTTTTACAGAACAGCGATTGTTCCCATATTTAATGAACCAAAAAATGCTTCTTTAACTTATGCATTAATCAATGTACTATTCTGGACGCTCATTTTATTATGGTTCAAACGAAAAAATCTATTATTTAAGGTTTAATTTAACGAGCGGTTATGCTGGTTCTAAATCCTCAAAAAACTTTATCTTTGTTGAAATCATAAATGGATGGATATTCAGCAAAAAATTCTCTCATTAAGAGAAGAACTCAATCAGCATAATTACAATTATTATATACTCGATCAGCCAACAATCAGTGATTATGAGTTTGACCAAAAACTCAAAGAACTCATAGATCTTGAAAAGTCATATCCTGAATTTTTTGTTGTTAATTCTCCAACTCAAAGAGTTGGCGGCAGGATTAGTAAAAACTTTCCGACAGTTCAGCACGAATACCGAATGTATTCTTTGGATAATTCATATTCAATCGAAGACATGCAGGACTGGGAAAAGAGAATTGAAAAATTAGTCGACCAAAAAGTTGAATTTGTTTGTGAGTTAAAATATGACGGCGCTTCAATATCTATACTTTATGAAAATGGTGAAATCAAAGAAGCTGTTACCAGAGGCGACGGCTTTCAGGGAGATGAAATTACTGCAAACATCAGAACTATAAGAAGTATTCCGTTGAAACTCAAAGGAAATTATCCGCAGAAATTTCATATCAGAGGAGAAATTCTGATGCCCTTCAAGGAATTTGAACGAATCAATGCTGAAAGAAAAAAAGAAGGTTTAGAATTGTATGCAAATCCGAGAAATACAGCAAGCGGAAGCCTGAAACTTCAGGACAGTTCTGTTACTGCAGCCAGAAAACTCGACTGTTATCTCTACACGATTGCAGGAAATGATTTACCTTTTGACAGTCAGTGGGAAATGCTAAAAGCTGCTCATTCGTATGGTTTTAAAATTCCGGATACTGCCAGATTGTGTACAAATCTGAATGAAGTACTCGAATTTATTGATTACTGGGATAAGGAAAGAATAAATCTTGGTTTTCCGATTGACGGAATTGTTGTCAAAGTAAATTCATTTTCACAACAGGAAGAACTCGGTTATACAGCCAAATCTCCGCGTTGGGCAATGGCTTACAAATTCAAAGCTGAACAGGCAGAGACCGAACTTTTGAGTATCTCATATCAAATTGGAAGAACGGGTGCTGTTACACCGGTTGCCAATCTGAAACCTGTAAATCTTGCCGGAACAATTGTAAAAAGAGCTTCGCTGCACAATGCCGATATTATCGAAAAACTCGATGTGAGAATCGGTGATATGGTTTATGTTGAAAAAGGAGGTGAAATTATTCCGAAAATTATAGAAGTCAATCTGGATGTCCGTCAGCCTGATGCCCAAAAAATAGAGTTTATCACTCATTGCCCGGAATGCAACACTGAATTGATCAGAAACGAAGGTGAAGCACAACATTTCTGTCCGAATGAAGATGGTTGTAAACCTCAAATTATAGGGCGAATGGAACATTTTGTCTCACGAAAAGCGATGGATATGATAAGTATAGGAAGTGAAACAATCGAGCTGCTCTATGAAAATAATTTAGTGAAAGATGCATCGGATTTTTATCATTTAAAAAAAGTGGATATACTCCCGCTGGACAGAATGGCCGAAAAATCCGCTCAAAATATCATTGAAGCAATCGAACTTTCTAAACAGATTTCTTTTGAAAAAGTATTGTACGCCATCGGAATCCGGCATGTGGGAGAAACTGTAGCGAAAAAACTGGCGAAACATTTTAAAAATATCGAAAACATTCAAAATGCAAGTTCAGAAGAACTTAGCTCTCTGGATGATATTGGTGAAAAAATTTCGTTGAGTATCATCGAATATTTTTCTGAATCAAAACACAGAGATTACATCCAAAGATTGAAATCAGCAGGTGTGAAAATGGAAATGGGCGAAGAAGAACAACCGGTTTCAAATGTGTTGGAAGGAAAGACATTTTTGTTTACCGGAGCGTTGACTCAATTCACCAGAACCGAAGCTCAGAAAATGGTTGAAGATCACGGTGGAAAAAACATTTCGGCAGTCAGTAAAAATTTAAACTATTTAATTGCAGGTGAAAAAGCAGGAAGTAAACTCAAAAAAGCACAGGAATTGGGAACTGTAAAGATATTGAGTGAATCAGAATTTTTGGAAATGATTAAATAATTAACTCATCAAAGAAGACGAGTTTTAAGAAACATTTAGCCATTTATATTTCTTATCACCGGTGAATGACCTTAGTTTTGCACTCCATGTTTAAGAAAAATAAAATATTCGGAATCTTTTTTAGAAAATATCATTTTCTTTTTCTGATTGCTTTTCTTTTGTGTCTGCCCTGTCCGGCCAAAAGAGAATTGAAAAAAGTATTTGATATTCCGGTTTCCGAAATTTCTAAAAACGATGACAACAAACCTTGTCTTATTACTCAGCAATTTGTTTCTGACAGCAATAAACTCAGTAAACAAACCTTTTCAAAAAACATTCTGACCAATCAAACCATTGATTTAGTTGTAAAAACAGAAAAACCAATACTTCAAACCAAAATCAACAATCAACTTCCTGTTGTCAGAAAAATTCATTTATTTATACTTTACGAACAATACCGGATATGATTTGATTGATTTTACAAGCTAAAACTCAACTCAGTTTTTTTAAATCAATCAAATTCATTAAAATGCTAAATAAAAATACTTATTCCTACACCGGAATGTTTGCTACCGCACTTCGTTGGGTAGCCGGCTGGACCTACTTTTCAGCCTTTTGGAGAAGACTAATCATAGACAATAAACTCATTCGGGACGAAGCCGGATATATTGGTGAAAAGTTCAATCATTTTTTGCCAAATGCAATCGGTATCAAACCAATCATTGAATATTTGGTTCTGAATCCGGATATGCTCTGGTGGGCAATGGTGGTTTTTACAATTGTTGAAGCAATTGTCGGATTATTTTTAATTCTCGGGCTATTTACCCGATTGATGAGCATCGGAATGTTTTTTCTCGCAATGGGAATTCTGCTCGGTTCGGGCTGGATAGGAACGACTTGTCTGGATGAATGGCAAATTGGTGTACTAGGAGTCGCTTCCGGTTTCAGTCTTTTCTTTATGGGTGGCGGAAAATTTTCTGTTGACGGTTATTTAATCAGAAAAAACAAATCAATCACTCACAAAAAATACTTCAATTTTCTTGCTTCGGGTGAATTAAAATTCAAAGAAAATTTAATTTCAAGAATTGTTCTTATCGGTTCAGTATTAATTTTCGGGCTGACACTCTACACCAATCAGGTTTTTCATGGTGGTGTCTGGGGAACTCTGCACAATAAATCAGTGAGACCTCATCTTGAAATACTTGAACCAAAAATCGAAAACGGTCAACTCGGTTTTAAAATCTACAGAACCGAAGGTGCAGATGTGTATGGATCATTTCTAATTGGGATTAAATTACTCGACTCAAATGAAAATACAATTGCTTCCTTTGATCAGAAATATCTTTCAGAGCTAAAAATCGGTCAGATTAAAAATGATTATGTCGCAAAAATAAAACCCGGTAAACACAGTTTGATTATCCCGCTGGGTGCTAAAGCTGAATTATTATTTCCTGTAAATGATTTGAAAATTGAAAAAGGAAATACCTATTTTATTGAATTAACTGACATCAGCGGAATTGTCTGGAAAGCAGAAATCAAAAACTAATCTATAATCTTTCCGGTCAGCCAATGACTGAAAATTCCGCTGCCGATACCGATTAATGCACCGCTCAGAACATCTGTCGGATAGTGCCTTCCCAGCCTCATTCTGGAATATCCGACACCAATTGGCCAGCTGAAAATCGGGAATGAAACATAACTTCTGCCATTCGCATGGTACGCCATGGTAGTGGTCATTGAAAAAGTCAACGCAGAATGGCCGGATGGAAAAGATTTATAATTTGGTTCTTTGTACGAATTTATTTCCGGATAAGTTATCTGTGGTCTTGGTCGTCTGACAGTTTCTTTCAATGCAGTTGTAATCAGCATACTGATTCCCATACTCATCGAGGATTCAAGACTGTAGCGAAGAGCAGTTTTGTCATTTGCAATCAGTCCGTAACCCAGGTTACCGCCAACATAAACAACCGGTGCCCATTTGATTGAATTGCTGACATCCATCCAGAATTTATCTTCCTGCGGATTTTCTACATTGAATTTCCTCAGTAAATCAATATCAAAGTTCTGCGCCAAAGAACAGTTTGACAAGCTAAAAAGGATAAACAGAAACAAAACTTGTTTTTTCACGATCATGTTAATTTCCATCTTTTCAAAGATAATTAATTCTGACAATCGTATGTTTAGATGATATATTGAAATTTATTTTAATTTTATCAAATGAAAATCACAAAATACATTTTTCTAATTTGCTTTATTGCATTAACCGGAATCAATCTGTCGGCGCAAAATCTCGATAAACTTTCGAAACCGATAATGGAAGAAGCGATGAAACTTTATAAATCAGAAATGGCTTCTTGGTACGGGACTGATATTTTCATGTCAGAATATACTGACAAAGAAAGAATCGGAGGTTATATTTCATATTCAAAAGACAATGAAAACATATGTGTTTTCTATTCAAAAGATGAAATCCCGGTGGTTATTGCCACCATCCGATTTGATGATGATTTTAATATTGAAGATGCGGAAAGAATTTTTAAAGACAGGAATTTTACTGAAGAAGAAGTTTCGCTTTACAGGCTGAGACTTAAGGCAAATGAAATCATCAGCAATGACAGCGATTTTTTTAAAAGATACAATGATACAGCGTTCAATCTGATTCCGTTAATTGATAAAAAAATCAACAAAGTATATGTACTTACAGGACCTAAAATTAATGGTTATATGATTTTAGGAAATGATTATTTAATGAATTTTGATAAGGATGACGAATTGATTTCAAAAAAGTCACTTCATCAAAACATTTTGATTTATGAACTTGAAAGCAAAGAAATAGAAAAGAGGGCTGGAGGATTAAA
>CAYFWH010000124.1:0-7147 GCA_964346785.1 uncultured Weeksellaceae bacterium
TGGTTCTCTGTCGTAAATGTATTACCTTTTAATTCTATATATGGTTTAAAAGATTCAATAATCGAATCGATTTCCTTTTTTAGTTCAAAATTCACAGGTTGCAGCACAATTTCACTTTCATGGTTTTTAGCATATTCAAGAATTTGTCCGGCCTGTATAATCAACGAATCGTTTGTGAATTTTATAGATTTCAGACTTTCGTGTATAACCGGGTCGTCTGTTTTTTTACTGATTCGGTTGATAAAAAGATTGATGATTTTGAGTGGTGACCTGATTTCGTGGCTCAGCATACCAAGTACACGGTTGTTAAAATTGAGGTTTTGACTGATTCTTAAATTGGCGGCACTCAGTTCTTTTTCATAAACAAAAGACTGTTTGGTAAAATACATCAGTATAATCAACACAAAAAAAGTAAGCACCATCAGCCCGAGAACCGTGTATTTTCTGATTTTTCTATTGATTGAATTCTGAGTGTCATATTCCTTTTCAAGTCGGTCGTTGAGTCCGTCAATTGTCTGTTCATAAATTTCCATCAAATCATTGCTCAAAATCAATAAGTTATTGTAAACCTGGTAGAGGTTACTGTTTTTCTTATTGATTTCAGATAATTGGTCTTTGTATTTTTCGATTTCTAACTGATAGTGCTGGTCAATTTCAGAAACGGTATGTTCAAAATCCATCTTAATCTTGGCCGTATCAATGGTATGGCCATACTTGGTTTTTACAAAAACGGTATCTCTTTTGACTTCAACATCACCTTTGATTGCGTCAATTACTCTTGGTATAAATTTCTTCTTTCCTGTGCTGTCAGTTGTATGACTGATTTCCATATCGAATTTTTCAGAAGTCTTGCCAAGGTCTATCTTGTCGATTTTCAATTCTTTCTCCCCGGGCATCGTTTTTTTTGATTCATTATAAATAGAATCTATCAATTGTTCGAGTTCGGTCAGCTCCTTTTTTTCATTCAATTCGGTATTTAATTTATCAAAAACAGCAAAATTTTTATAAGAATCAATACTGTCCATAATTTTAGTCAGATTTCTAAGCGATTCAAAATATCTGTCCAAATTTTCTCTATTGTTGTTTCCTAAAAATTTTTGAAGGAAATCACCTGCGTTAAAAAGTTCATCTTTTGAATGAGCCGTTAGCCTCCTAAGTGCTTGGGTTTCCGTAATTTGTTGATGAATGGCTTCCAATTTCCTTTCGTTAAAATATTCATTGTAAAAGAAAACAAGAATAATGGTCTGCATTAAAATTGTGCAAACTATCAGTGAATATTGAATCAGTCGTCTGTATTTGATTTTGGACACCATCAGTTGAATCAAAATTACAAAAGGAAATTAATACCAAACCCAAATTTGAATGGATTAACATTTCTTTTATCTATCTTATTTTTAAGAAAAAATCAGACCAAATTTAAAATACACGAAATCAATACAAAAGTTCAATCGATTTATGTGCAAAATGTTTTAACCCGCCATCCTCCATTTCAACAATCAATTCACCCTGATTGCTGACACCTCTTATATATGCTCTAAAAAAATCCTGTTCGGTTTTAAATTCGCACAGTTCGTCTTTTTTAAAAAGTTGACTTTCGTATTTTTCTGAAATTTCTTGCCAGCACTTATTTTCGATTAAAGCATAGTTTTCCTGTAAAACTGTCAGTATGTCAGTTGTCATTTGATTTAAATCATAAGTCTGACCGGTTATCAAACCAAGCGAGCCGGCTTTTGGGAAATTATTAAAATCAGTTTGGTTCACATTTAGTCCTATTCCACTAACAATAAACAGTTTGCCAGCAGATTTTCTGGTTTCAATCAGGATGCCACAAACTTTTTTATTTGAGACAATAATGTCATTCGGCCATTTTACAAAAACTTCGGGTGTATATTTCTTCAATACTTCTGCAACAGCATTAGAAATCCATTGGTTAAAGAAAACCAACTCCATGTATGATAACTCATTAATAATCAACAGGCTCAACCCAATATTTTTTCCGGGTTCAGCCAGCCAGCTATTTCCTGCATATCCCCTGCCCTCTGTTTGATTGCTCGTCCAAAGTGCTGTCCATGATTTGGCACTTTTTTTGGATAGTTCCATTAATGCGTAATTGGTATTTGAAATAGACTCGTAATATAAAATTTCCATAAATGGATTAAATAACAGATTGAGTTCATAAAGATATTTCAAAAGTTAATACTGTAGCCGATTATTCACTATTTTTACAAATTATATAAAATTGAATGAGCGATAAAATAGATTCAAAAACACTGATAGACAATATCATAGACTCCATTCAGGACATTAAGGGAGAAGATATAAGAATTTTGGATTTGAGAGAAATTGAAAATTCATTTTGTGAGTACTTTATTATCTGTACCGGAAATTCAAATACCCATGTCAGCTCAATTGCGGCAACAGTTGAGAGAAAGGTAAGAGAAAAAATACAACAAAAGCCATGGCATGTAGAAGGTGAAAACAATGCCCAGTGGATATTAATGGATTACACTCATGTTATTGTACATATTTTTCAAAAACAATACAGAGAATTCTATGATTTGGAAAGTCTTTGGGGCGATGCTAAACAAATTACTATCAACAATTAAATTTTACGAATTTGAACAATTACGATAAAAATAAAAACAAACAAAAAAGCGGAAATAACAACAAAAAACCATCCGGAAGTTCTTTCAATCCAATGTGGATTTATGCAATTGTAGGACTTACACTGCTTGGTTTTTGGTTTTTTTCGAGTAATGTTGCCAACGAAACAAAAAAGCTTGACAGAAGTACATTTTTTGAATACCTGGAAGAAGGTTATGTGAAAAGTGTAAAACTGACAATGGAAGACAACAAAGTTGATGTGTTTTTGACTGATGAAGCTCTTAAGCTGGATAAATTCAAGGAATTTTCTGAAAATAAAAACGAAAACATTTCTGCATTCGGTCAACTTTCTCCTCAGTATTCTTTTATAGTTGCTGACAATGCAAACTTTGAAAAAGACATTGAAGAAACTATTAAGGAGAAAGAATTAAAAACAAAATACACAAATATTCCACCCGATAAATTTGGAAATTTCTTTTGGTCCATCATGATTTGGATACTTATTTTCGGTGCGCTTTGGTTTTTTATGTTCAGACGGATCGGCGGTGGTGCCGGTGGCCCGGGTGGTCAGATTTTTAATATAGGAAAATCAAGGGCAAAACTGTTTGACGAGAATGACAAAGTCAAAGTTTCATTTAAGGATGTAGCCGGTCTGGAAGGCGCCAAAGAAGAAGTGGAGGAAATTGTTGAATTTTTGAAAAACCCCGAGAAATTCACAAAACTTGGTGGCAAGATTCCAAAAGGTGCTTTATTAGTAGGTCCTCCGGGTACCGGAAAAACTTTGCTTGCAAAAGCAGTTGCCGGTGAGGCTGAAGTACCATTCTTTTCACTGTCGGGTTCTGATTTTGTCGAAATGTTTGTGGGTGTTGGTGCTTCAAGAGTTCGGGATTTGTTTAAAAACGCAAAAGACAAATCGCCTGCTATTATATTTATAGATGAGATTGATGCCATAGGTCGTGCACGCGGAAAAAATAATTTCACAGGTGGAAATGACGAACGCGAAAACACGCTGAATCAGCTTTTAACTGAAATGGATGGTTTTGGTACCAACACCAATGTGATTGTGCTGGCGGCCACCAACCGTGCAGATATACTGGACAAAGCATTGATGCGTGCCGGTCGTTTTGATCGTTTGATTCATGTGGACTTACCCGAGTTGAACGAAAGAAAACAAATTTTTGAAGTTCACCTGAAGCCACTGACACTTGGTGATGATGTTGATTCAGAATTTTTGGCCAAACAAACACCCGGCTTCAGTGGTGCTGACATTGCCAATGTTTGTAATGAGGCAGCATTGGTAGCCGCCAGAAAAAACAAAGATAAAGTAGAACGACAAGACTTTTTGGATGCGGTTGACAGAATAATCGGAGGTCTCGAAAAGAAAGGGAAATTAATCAAGCCAAAAGAAAAAGAAAGAATAGCCTATCACGAAGCAGGTCATGCAACAGTCGGATGGTTATTGGAACACGCTGCACCACTGGTCAAAGTGACAATAGTTCCGAGAGGGAAATCATTGGGTGCTGCATGGTATTTGCCTGAAGAAAGACAAATTACAACCACCGAGCAAATGCTGGATGAGCTGGCTGCAACTATGGGCGGACGAGCTGCCGAGAAAGTTGTTTTTGGTGATATTTCAACCGGTGCACTCAGTGATTTGGAAAGAGTGACCAAACAAGCTACAGCTATGGTCAGCATCTATGGTTTGAATGATAAAATCGGAAACATTTCTTATTATGATTCCACCGGTCAGAGTGATTATGGTTTCAGCAAACCATACAGCGAGGAAACAGCGAAGATTATTGATGAAGAAATTTCAAAAATCATTGAAACACAATACCAGCGGGCACAGAATATATTGACAAAACAGAGACCTCAGCTCGATCAGCTTGCTAAAAAATTACTCGAAAAAGAAGTGATTTTCAGAGATGATATGGTTGAAATTTTCGGTGAAAGGATTACTGAAGGAGACAGCAACATAGAACCTGCCGGCAATGTAGTTTCTCAAACCAGTCAGGAAGAAGAAAAAAGCTAATAATTTGTTGACAAACTTTTGAAAAAACAAGCAAACAAAAGCACTCATTCATTAAAATTGACTAATTTCGCATAAGCTCACGATATGAGTATGTGGAAGAAAATACAGCAACTTCTTGGAGTACATCACCATAATAAAGGTGATGACAGTGATGAATTTGAATTGGTTCATTTCAAAAAGAAAGACCCGATAGATGTTCAGTTTACAAAAAACTTTGTCGCCAGCGGCGCGTTTTTTTTCTATTCTGAAAATGAACAGGAGATTCTTAAAAATCTAAAAGACATAGTTGATAATGAAAATATCAATGAAATACTCTGTTTCGACAACGACTTAAAATCATTACTCAACAGACTCAATGTCAAACACACAGAAGATTTTGACACCTTTAGCAACTATGCTTTTATAAAATGTGAATACCTGATGGCTTTTGATGGTTCAATCATGATGTCTTCACATCAAACCAAGGGTAGAAAGCAGGATGAAATGCCTGAAAATCTAATTGTTTATGCTACACCTTCACAATTTGTATCCAATATCAGTGATGCACTGCAAAAATTAAAATCTGTAAAAAAAGATGACATACCAACCAATATAACTTCAATCAGAGGGAAAAATGTAAATAATATGCCGGTTTCATCTTTTTCAAAAAATATATTTTTACTATTAGCTGAATCTTATCAATGAAAAATTTACTGCCCCGTACCATTTCAGGTTCTGTCTATATCGGGCTCATTATTTTGGGCACCAGCGGTAAACCATGGCTGTTTGCAGGACTGATGGCAATATTTCTGATTTTTTGCCTTTTTGAATTTGTGAAAATCACAGCACTGAAAGACAAACTTTACCTTTTGCTGAGTTTTGCTGCTTCGGCAGGAATATTTTATTATTTCTCAAAATCTTTTTTTGAAAATCAGAACATGATTTTAACGGATTCGCTGAGCTACGCCGGACCGGTTCTGTTTCTGCTTGCAGCATTTACAATCATGTTTTCTACAGATGAAATGAAACTGGATTTTGGCAAAGCAACAATAGGAGTTATCTATATTGCAGTTCCATTTTCACTCGCATTGACTATTCCGCAGAGCAAATTGGAGTTTGGTGAGACCATCATCAGCAATGAAATACTTTTTATTTTTATTCTAATCTGGATTAGCGATGTAATGGCGTATGTAATCGGGAGCTTGTGGGGAAAACACAAACTCGCTCCAAAAATTTCAGGCGGAAAAACTTGGGAAGGAGCCATCGGTGGTGTTGTTTTCACAATTATAGCTGGATATATTTTTCAACAGTATATTTTTCAGGACAGCAGGTTCAACTGGGCAATAATAGGTTTAATCGTTGCTGTTACAGCTCCTTTGGGTGATTTAATTGAATCAAAACTCAAAAGGTTTTTTGATGTAAAAGACAGCAGTAACCTGATTCCGGGACACGGTGGATTTTTGGACCGTCTCGATAGTTTTATATTTGTAATACCTATGGTATATTTGTACCTTTTAATAAATCAACTTTAATGAAACTTCACAGAGAAGGTAAATATATTTTGATCGGATTGTTTCTGATATTTTTAGTTATCAGCCTGATTGTTGGATACAAAGTAAATCCTCCTTATTCATGGTTATTAATTGTATTAATGTGGGTATTGTATGGCTTTGTCGTATGGTTTTTCAGAAACCCGGTGAGAACCGGCGAATTTGATCCGCATGATGTGATTGCTCCGGTTGACGGAAAAGTCGTTGTACTGAAAGAAGTTGAGGAAAATGAATTTCTGAAAAGAAAATGTATTCAACTTTCTATTTTTATGTCACCGCTCAATGTGCATGTCAATCGATATCCTGTATCAGGCAAAGTAATTTACACCAAATATCATCCGGGAAAATATCTGGTTGCATTTCATCCCAAATCATCTGAAAAAAATGAAAGAACTACGGTTGTCGTTGAAGCAGACAATGGTCAGCAAGTTTTGTTCAGACAGATTGCCGGTGCGGTTGCAAGAAGAATTGTACTTTATTCTGAAAAAGGTGATACTGCTAATGCCGGATATGAATACGGATTTATTAAATTTGGCTCAAGATTAGATGTTTTCCTTCCGCTGGAAACCAAAATTCATGTCAAAATTGGTGATAAAACAAAAGGTGGAATTCAAAAAATCGCAGAATTAATTTAAGTTTGTAAATAATTAGAAAATAAAAATTTATCATAATGAAGAAATTAGGAATTTTAATCGGTGCTGCTTTTATTCTAACTGCTTGTGATGCTACTCCGGGCGGAAACAAAAGTATTCTTCCCGTTAGTCACGACACAGACAAAGAAGTAGTTGAAGAAACAACAAATGTTGTGGATGAAACTCCTGTTGATCAGGAAGAGGCAACACCGGACACAGAAGCACAGGCGGACGATGCTATTCCACAAGATCAGCCTGCAGCGACAGAAGAAAACGAAGAAGCTTCAGAAAATACTGAAGAATAATTTTTTTACAGTTTTTCTTCGACCGTTATTGGGTATAAATATGTG
>CAYFWH010000125.1:0-7145 GCA_964346785.1 uncultured Weeksellaceae bacterium
TATAACGGTCTTTTGCAATTTATTCCAACAGAAGAAGGTCAACCTGCTGTGTCTTCAGGAAACCCTGTAAACTATCAGGTATTGACTCTGTCAACTTATCTTGCTGACCCTGACGCATATCAAAGTCAGTACATTGCAATTGACGGTCTGACTATCTCTGATAATCCCGAAGGTGACGGAACTTTCCAAAATGGTAAAGGATACCCTATGACTGACGGTACCAACGATGTGGAGGGAAGAACTCAATTCTTTAATATTCCGATTATCGGACAACCAATTCCTTCAGGTGTTACTGCTGTAGTTGGTTTTGGCGGAAGATTCCAGTCAACTATTCAGGTTTTCCTAACCGATGTAACTGATCAGCTTGGCGTTTCAGATATGACCATCAACTCAGTTAATATGACAACTGTTTGGAACAATACTGCAAACTTCATGACCGAAGGTAAAGCTGTTGTTGAAATTTACAACATGAATGGACAATTGGTTCAAAGAGGTGCAGGAAACAACAATTTTGAATTGAATGTAAGCAGCTTGTCAAAAGGTGTTTATGTTGTGAAAATTATTGTTGACGGAAAAACTACTGTGAAAAAAGCAGTTAAGAAATAATCCAGTTAAGTATAATATCAAAAAATCCCGTTCTTTTCAGGACGGGATTTTTTATACTTTTTAATCAGTTCTTTTTAAACTGTCGATTTAACTCTTTTAATCAATCGGTCAAAAGAATGTTTACCCGGGCCGGTTAAAAATAAAGCCACAAAAACAGCCAGATAAATAAAGGGTAACTCCTGACTTCCAAAACCGTCTGCACCATGATGAACAAAAACAATATATGCCATGTTGATAATCAGCGGAACAAGTGCAATTCTCGTGAATAGTCCAAGTGCAATCAGTGAAGCACAAATAAATTCGGCAAACATCACCATTGAAAAAGTCATCACAGGACCCAATCCAAAAGGATCGACAAACTGAATCTCTTCGCCGGTTATAATTTTTTGAAATTTCCCGAATCCGTGAGCATAAACCATTGATCCGGCTACTGCAAATCTCAGAATTAAAAGTGCATAATCTATTCTGAGAATAGACGAAGTTGAAGAAAATAAGAAATTAGATTTCATAAATTTATTTTTTTAGTCAATAAAGATAGTAATATTATTTTTTGATTATTTTTTCAGGAATTCAATTATATCATCAAAAAATTCTTTTGGTTTTTCAGCATGAAGCCAGTGTCCTGCGCCGCGAATTATTTTGATTTCTGATTTCGGAAAACGATTGTTGATTAAATCATAATCTTCAGCTGTAATATATTCTGAATTTCCACCTTTCAAAAATAAGGTTGGCTTGTTAAAAACACCGTCAGTCAAATCAGTTTCTATCATTTGGTCATACCACTTTGTCAGCACCGGCAAATTGAATCTGAAACCATATTTTCCATCGGATTGCATATATATATTTTTGAGTAAAAACTGACGAACAGAAAACTCGGGTATATATTTTTTCAAAATTTCTTCTGCATCTGATCGTTTTTCTATCAAACCAAAATCAACCGTATTCAATGCCTTAAAAATCCCCTGATGATGTGGTGGATATGCTTTTGGCGCAATATCGGCTACAATTAATTTTTCTAATCTTTCGGGATAAAAATATGAAAACTCAATCACAACCCGCCCGCCGAGCGAATGTCCCATAAGATAACACTGATTAATTTTATGGTAATCCAGATAGTTCAATATATCGTCAGCCATTGTTTTCAGGCTCATATCTTCATCATGAAAACTCCTGCCATGGTTTCGCAAATCAATTGCATGAACCGTATAGTATTCTGAAAATTCTCTGGCAAGACTGCCAAAATTATCAGATTGACCAAAAAGTCCGTGAAAAATCAAAAAATGTTTGTCTTTGTCTCCCGTTATTTTGCTGTGAAGTATTTCAGGCATTTCTTTATATTTAATTTAAAACTGACCAAAAGCTCTCTCAATTCTTTTGAGGTACGACTGTATTGTATTTTCAAGTCCCATATAAATCGCTTCAGATATCAAAGCATGTCCAATCGAAACTTCTTCTGTATCAGGAATCTGCTCTAAAAAATACTGTAAGTTATCCAAACTCAAATCATGACCTGCATTGATTTTCAAACCTGAATTTACAGCTTCTGCCGCAGTTTCTTTGTAAGGTTTGATTCCATCCAAATTCCCTTTAGAATATGCTGTTGCAAAATCCTCGGTATATAATTCAATCCTGTCTGTACCGGTTCTTGCAGCTGATTCTACCATCCTAGGATTCGGGTCAAGAAAAATTGAAGTACGAATTCCATTTGATTTGAATTCGCTAATTACTTCAGTCAAAAAAGATAAATTATTGATTGTATCCCAACCCGCATTTGATGTTATTGCATCAACAGCATCCGGAACTAATGTAACCTGTTCCGGTTTTACATCGAGCACCAATTCAATAAATTTATCAATTGGATTCCCTTCGATATTAAATTCTGTTAAGATTATCGGTTTAATTTCATAGACATCACTGTAACGAATATGTCTTTCATCGGGTCTGGGATGTACGGTTATTCCGTGTGCACCGAATTGCTGAGCCTTAACGGCAGCTTCTTTCACATTCGGTGTATCGCCGCCTCTTGCATTTCTGATGGTGGCAATTTTGTTGATATTTACACTTAATTTAGTCATCATTTTGGTTTATTATAAAGGCTTGAGAAACTTCAAGATCAAAAAATTTACTGGCGGTAATCAGGTGGTCGAAGACATCTGCCTGAATTCGTTCATAAGAAGCAAATGCCGATTCGGTTGTAAAACAATAAATTTCCAATGGCATTCCAAACGAAGTCTGTTGCAATTGTCTCACTACCATCGTATCGTTATCTGATATATCTTCTCGGTTTTCGAGGTATTTCTGAGCATAAATCCGGAACACGCCTATATTTGTCAATTGTCTTCCGTTAATAATTAATTGTGGATTTTTCACAGATTGATTAACTTCTTTAATTTGATTTCTTTTTTGAAGAATATATTCTTGTATCAAATCAATCTTTTCGTAATTATTCAACATATTTTCATCACAAAACTTAAAAGAATTAACACTAAAAACAATTGCTCTTTTGATTCTTCTCGTCTTAGTTTCCGACATCCATGAATGGTTTGTGACCTCGGTAGAGATCAAATCATAAGTAGGGAAAGTTGAAACTGTTTTGTCGAATTTCTCAACCTTGGTCACGGTCAGATTAATTTCCTTGATAATTCCTTCCAGATTATATTTTGAAACCGAAATCCAGTCACCAATTTTGATGCTTTTTGAACTTGAAATCTGAACACCTGAAATAAATCCAAGAATTGAATCTCTGAAAATCAATAAAACCACAGCAGTTAAGGCTCCAAGTACCGTGAAAATCTTGCCCAACTCTACATCTATAAGCGTTGCAACAAAAGTCAGAACACCAAAAAACACAACAAATATCTTAATGAGTTGAGCAAAAGTTCTGATACCAATTTTTGAATATGTCTTTTCATCATCATTATCATTTACTGCAATCACTGCATCAATTAATCTGAAAATAAACATGATAAAAAGATAGATAATCAAAAGACCTATCAGCTTGTCTGTCAACTTGTCCACACCCGGATATTTTTGATAAACATGCGGATTAACAGAAATCAGTAAACTCACCGTTACAAAATGAACCAAAGCTCTGAAAACTTTGTGTTTATAGAATTCTCTCGTCCATTTTAACTTTGAATTTTTGAGTAAGAGTCTGAGCAGAAAACCTGATAGTTTCTGGAGCGCAAAATCAAATGCAATCAGCAATGAACTCCACAGCAGTATGTCTGCAATCGGCAAAAAACCGGGCATGCCAACATCATCGAGAAAGTTGTGTGATTTTTCCCGAATTGAGGTTGTTACATCTTCCAGAAACTGATGCGTATAATAATTAGTACTTTTACTTAACAAATTATGATTAATTTGGTGCAAAGTTAAAACTTATCGACGCTTAAAAAAAAGATATTATTTTTACTGCGATGGCTGAAATTATTATTAAGCTGATTTTTTTACTGATTATGTTAATCGGTGTTTTGGGTGTTTTCATTCCTGTGATACCCGGTTCGCCTTTGGTTTATGCTGTGCTTTTAATTGCAAAAATCTTTGGTTATTCAGAAATTAGTTGGTTTTGGTTATTAATTTTCGGTTTTATGACCGGTATTGGTTTATTGATGGACTATCTGATTCCGGTTGCAACAACTAAAAAATTCGGTGGAAGTAAATATGGCATCATTGGTTTGATCATTGGATTTATTTTGGGCATCATTTTTTCGCCATTTGGCTATTTCAGTATAATCCTTGCTCCTTTTCTTGGAGCACTTACAGGTGAATTAATTTATGACCGGAAAAACCATAAAAGAGCATTGAAAGCAGCCGGTGGTTCGGTCGTTGGATTTATGATAAGCACTTTTTACGGGCTGTTAATTTCATTAATAATGGTTGTTTTTTATTTTCTCAATGATTTCTTTTAACCAACTATATATCTGCAATATACATGAGTGAAAAGCTTTTTAATTTCGGTAAATCAGAAAGCCTAAACCTTTGCTATAGGCTATGAAAGCTTTAACTTTATGCCAAATTAAAAATTAATAAAAAATGATTAAAAAATTACATTCTAAAAGTCTTTGGGCTGCTCTGGTGCTTTTGACCGGAAGTTGGCTTTTTGGACAAGTGCAATTTAACATGCTGGATGACTGGGGCACACCTGTTATGGACATTAACAGTCAGGGAGAAGGAATTTTAATGAATGGGTATTATGATTTTGCCACAAATACTCCATCTATAACCGAATCAAATGTATATGGTACATCTGCAATCAATGATAGTAGTACTATTGTAGGTTTGGTAGATGATGGAAATGGCAATATGGTTGCGGGAATAAGAGTTGGCGGTGTATGGTCAGCTTTTCCTTCATCAGTTCCAATTGATAATGAAGCAACACTTTATGATATTTCAGAAAATGGTATTTGGGTAGTAGGACAGACCGGTTGGGATGCAAATACAGATACAGCCTGGGGTTTTATCTACAACACAGATACAGAAGAATTCAGATTACTGGAAAGTCCTTTGTATGAATACAGTGCTGCATACGGTGTTAACAATAACGGAGTTGCAGTAGGTTGGGTTGATGATTTGCCTTCCGGAACTTTCAGAATGCCCGCCATCTTTATGCCTGACGGAAGTATTTTTGTAATTGACGAAGTAAACGGAGATGCCGGTTCCATCAATAATGACGGTTTGGTAGTTGGTGCCATGGAAGGTTACGCATTTATCTATGATATGAATACTGATGAACTGGAAATGTTTGAAGCGCCCGATGGAGCTTTTAGCGCTTCTTTTGCTTCAATTTCTCAAAACGGGATTGTGGTTGGATTTGCAAATTATCCTGGCTTTTTGAGAATGCCGATTATCTATCATCCTGATTTAGGTAATGAACCACAAATGCTTAGCGATATTCTGAACGGGTTTGGTATTGATACCAGTGAATTGTCAGGAACTGGTTACAAAATTTCTGCTGATGGAAATTATGTGAGCGGATTTACCGATGGCCCTGCTTTTATGGCGATAGGATGGGCTGTATATTTCGACAATATGTTGATCGACAACAATTCAGGTGAAGAATGTCAATGGACAGTCAATGTGTGGGAAAACTACTTTGGTGATGAAGTTGAATGGGAACTTAGAGATGAGAATGGAACAGTTCTTCTTTCAGGCGGTCCTTATCGACATGAATACAATTATACCCAATCCGTAAATGCATCAGGTCCACTGACATTCTGGATCACTAACGACGGCATATATGGCGACAACCAGCCAAATTATTCTGTATCTAACGAAAACGGAGTGATTTTAAGCGGAAGAATGCCAAATGGCGGAGATACCAGAACTTTTGATAACTTAAATTGTGAAGACACTCCTCCTCCACCGCCAAACCTGACTTGTGATGACAACAAAGTAGAAGCAAGCTTTATTGAAAACGGATATTTCCTCTCCAACGGCTTGGCTTTCGATGCTATTGCCGGTGAAAATGGTTTTGATATATACGGATTGAAATTGAATGTTTTCGTTGAAGCTGAATCTGACTTGGAATTTTTTGTTACGATTTATGATAGCAATGCAGGAAGACCGGGTAATATTTTGGAATCAGGATTTGCAAATACCATTGAATACAATCTTGTAGGAAATGAATATGGCTACGATGTATATCAGTATTTAGTTGCTTTTGAATCACCGTTTACACTGGATGCAAATTCTGTTTACTGGATTCAGGCTGAGAGTGCCGGTGTTGCATGGCAAACTACAAGTAGCGAAATTATTGGCTCTAAACTGGCTATCAATGAAGGTAGTGGATGGACCATTGATGATGAAGAATTAGTTTACGAACTGATTTGTGAAGAACTTGGTGTTAAAGACTTAAATTCATACGAATTTGGTTACTATCCAAATCCAGTAAATGATATTTTGACCATCAATACACAGAAAACAATACAATCAATTGATGCATTTAATCTGGCAGGACAGAAAGTTATCAGCAACAAATCTTTGAATAACAAACAAATTGACATGAGCAATCTGGCTCCTGGTACATATGTATTTAAAGTTGTTTTAGACGGAAATCAGGTTGAAACTTTTAAGATAATCAAGAAATAATTTTTCTTAGATACTCTAATCAAAAAAGCTGCCTTTCCGGGCAGCTTTTTTGTTTGGTACAATCTGAAGATTATGTATTTCACAGGCTATTCTTTTATATCTGATTTAATTCAGATAAAATAAAAATTTAAAAAACAGATTCAGTCGTCAAATTTGAAAAGAATTCTTATGTATCCTGCCGGATTATGAACTGAACATGTAAACTGAATAATTAAGAAAAGTAGATTTAATCTAATCATGCTTCAAAAAAAAACCCTGACAGGATCAGGGTTTCATGTGATTTCTGGTGCCCCAGACGGGACTTGAACCCGTACGGCCGATAATGGCCACAGGATTTTAAGTCCTGCGTGTCTACCAGTTCCACCACCAGGGCGGAGGATTTACTCCAAAAAAAAAGAGCGAGAAACGGGACTCGAACCCGCGACCCCGACCTTGGAAGTGCCGGGTTT
>CAYFWH010000126.1:0-7046 GCA_964346785.1 uncultured Weeksellaceae bacterium
GGGTCTGAAACGATTGATGAAACCTGTAAATCCTGTTTTACTTTCAGCAAATTTCCTAAGATCACGGTTATCAATTTCACCTGTACCGACCTTATAAAAGATATCCTGGCTGTTTTTTGATTTGAAAAAGGTCTGTAAATCATTGAGAAGAGATTCGTTATAATCAATTTTTAAATGTCTTAGTTTTCTGATTAAAATCTCCTTGCCTTCATCTGAAATTGCTCTTTTCTCTGCATTCAGAGAAGCTTTTATCTTTGAACGGGCACGGCTTGTTATCACAAAATCCAGCCAGTCCACTTTTGGTTTTTGATTAGAAGAAGTCAAAATTTCAACCTGATCTCCACTTTTCAGTTCATGACTGAGCGGATAAAGTTTACCATTAACTTTTGCGCCCAGGCAAGTGTCACCAAGTTTACTGTGAATGGCATAAGCGAAGTCAAGTGAGCTGGCACCTTTGGGTAACGAAAACAATTCACCTCTTGGCGAAAAAACAAAAATTTCCTTTGAATACAGATTGAGTTTAAAGTTATCAATAAACTCAGAAGCATCCTGACCTTCATTGCTCTCGAGCAACTCTCTGACCTGGTTGACCCATTGATCAACCTTTGAATCTTCAACCTTGTAATTTTCCTTGTATTTATAATGTGCTGCAACTCCCCTTTCTGCAATTTCGTCCATCCTTTCACTTCGGATTTGAACTTCAACCCATCTTGCCAGCGGCCCCATTACAGTTATATGCAAAGACTCATACCCAGTTGATTTGGGTTGAGAAATCCAGTCTCTCAGACGGTTGGGATTGGGTCTGAAAATATCTGTAACTATCGAATATATTTTCCAGGCAATAAATTTTTCATTCCTTTTATCAGAGCGATAAATAATCCTGACTGCAAATTTATCATAGACCTCATCAAACGAAACTCTTTGAGACAGCATCTTGCGGTGAATAGAGAAAATAGATTTTGATCTTCCTTTAATTTCAAATTCAAGTCCTTCCTCCACCAGCTTTTCTCTGATCATTTCAGAAAAATTCTCGATGTATTGTTTTCTTTCCTCGTTTGTTTCTTCCAGACCTTTTTCGATGTTGTTATAATCTTCGGGTCTGGTATATTTCAAACTCAAATCTTCCAGTTCAGATTTAATGTTGTACAATCCCATTCTGTGTGCCAGAGGAGCGTAAATAAAAATAGTTTCTGACGCAATTTTCATCTGCTTGTCTTCAGGCATCGAATCGAGTGTACGCATATTGTGAAGACGATCCGCAATCTTAATTAGAATAACCCTGACATCTTCAGAAAGTGTCAGCAGTAATTTTTTATAATTTTCTGACTGAATTGAAACATCCTGACGGTTCAAAATTGAAATTTTAGTCAGACCATCAATAATTTTCGCAATTTTTTCTCCAAAAAGCTCATTGATATCATCGAGTGTATAATTTGTATCCTCAACCACATCGTGTAACAATGCAGACGCAATACTCGTTGCACCCAAACCAATTTCGTTGGCTACTATTTTTGCAACTTCAATAGGATGAAAGATATAGGGTTCACCTGTTTTTCTTCTTTGGTCTTTGTGTGCTTCCACAGCAAGGTCAAAAGCCCGCCTAATCAGCTTTTTATCTTCTTTGGTTAAAGTCTGATAGGTGTGTTTCAACATTTTTTTATAACGCCTTGAAATCTCTAAGTTTTCAAGTTCGATCGGATCAGGAATCTGTTTTTCGGTCATAGGTTAAATTTATTCAAAATCTTTCAATTATCCAATAGCTCTTTTATTAAAACCGGAGGCCTTCCTATAACTGCTCTATTATCTTTTACAACAATTGGTCGCTGAATCAGAGAAGGATATAAATGCATGGCCTCAACAATCTGATTATCAGATAAATTCTTGTCTTTATAATTTTCTTTCCAGATTTTCTCATTGGTTCTGACCAGTTCAATTGGCTTGATACCGAGCTTTAATATCAGTTCATTGATTTCTGACACGCTCAAAGGCTCTTTCATATAGTTAATGACTTCAAATTCACCGTCAATTTTTGAAAGAATATCGCAGCCTTCTCTGCTCTTACTGCATCTTGGATTATGATATATTCTTATCATCTATTTAAATTTTTTCTTAAATTTATAGAAATATTTCTCAGATTGAAAAAAATTCTTACAATTATAAGCTGTTTTTTAATCTTTTTAGGCTGTACAACAAATATACCAACAAATCAGTCTGAAAATCAATCTTTGTCTTTTGATAAAAACGATGAGGATGAATATGATTTAATTGTAATGGATCTCGATTATGAGTATTATCTAAAAGCAATTGCACCCCCAGAAAATTTTTATTCTGAATCTTATTATAAAACAAAAAATGAATTTTTTTTTTTTTTTTTTAACCTTAGAAATTCACAACAGTTAAACTATGATCCAAATTTCTATACAAGCCGTATAGATTACAATCCAAGAACGAATTACGGTTTACATTTTGAATATAAACTCTACCATTTTTTCAAATTTATTGAATGGAAGTACAAGATCAGACTTTGATTTTAGCTTGATTTTTAGTCAGAAATTGTATCTTTGCCACCATGTTTAGCACTGATCTGATTAAAGATTTAAATCATCGTATCGAAGATTTATATAACTATTTAGAAATTGAAAAGAAAGAAATTGAAATAGTCAACGACGAAGAGCGTTCGGCTTCACCTGATTTCTGGGATAATCCAAAAGAGGCTGAAATTCTGATGAAATCAATCCGTTCAAAAAAGAAATGGGTGGAAGATTATAATCAGGTTAAATCCGCATTCAATGATCTGGAAGTCCTGATAGAATTCAGTAATGAAGGCGAAGCTTCTGATGACGAACTTCAGAGTCAGTACGAACTAACACTTAAACTTCTAGAAGATATTGAGTTCAGAAATATGCTGTCAGAAGAAGGTGACAACCTGAGTGCAGTTCTTCAAATTACAGCCGGTGCCGGTGGTACGGAAAGTTGTGACTTTGCAAGTATGCTGATGAGAATGTATCTGATGTGGGCTGAGCATAATGGTTATAAAGTGAAAGAATTAAACTTTCAGGATGGCGATGTTGCCGGAGTAAAAACAGTGACTCTTGAGATAGACGGCGAGTTTGCTTTTGGATATTTGAAAGGTGAAAACGGTGTTCACCGATTAGTCAGAATTTCACCGTTTGATTCAAATGCAAAAAGACACACCAGTTTTGTTTCGGTTTATGTCTATCCGCTGGTTGATGACAGTATTGATATTGAAGTTAATCAAAGCGATATAGAAATGCATACTTCCCGTTCGGGTGGTGCCGGTGGTCAGAATGTAAACAAAGTTGAAACCAAAGTTCAGCTGACACACAAGCCCACCGGAATTGTGGTTGTCTGTCAGATTGAACGATCACAACTCGCCAACCGGGAGAGAGCGATGCAAATGCTGAAATCGGAATTGTATAAAATTGAGCTTGAAAAAAGGATGGAGGCCAGAAATGAGATTGAAGCCAACAAAATGAAAATTGAATGGGGTTCTCAAATCCGGAATTATGTAATGCATCCGTATCAACTTGTTAAAGATGTGAGAACAGGCCACGAAACCAGTGATGTTCAATCGGTTATGGATGGTGATATTGATGAATTTCTGAAAGCCTATCTGATGCTGATGGGACAGAAGGAGAGTCAGTCATAAAATTTCATGAACAAACCGGCACAACCGGCATATTGATTTGTTTTAATTGTTGTTCCCATTTTTCGAGCAATTCCGCAGCCCTAATTCTATATTCTTCGGTTACAGTTGCTTTTTGTTTAAAAAGATCTTTGTAATAAACAATTCCATCAAAAAGAGATTCTCTGAATTTTTCAAAATATTTCAATTGTCTTGAAGTAATATCTTCGGTTGATTTCTGAATTTCATTTTTCAGGTAGTCAACATACATTTCAAGTTCATTGATAAAAACATGTTCTCTGTTCAATTGATTCAGAATTGATATTCTTCCATAAATATGGTCAACCATTTGTTTCAGTGAAAAAGTACCCGAAAAATAAGCCAGATTGGGCCCCGGACAAATCGAAACTGCCTTGAGTTGTTTTGCTTTGGTTGCTTTATTAACCAAAAGTGCAGGCACTGCAAGACCTTCACAAAGACATTCTTTTTCGATAATCTTTTTTGACTGTCGCTCATACTCTTCAGGACTTGAAGTGGTTTGCTCCAATTCTTTTAATTTCAGATTCTGGTATTGTCTTGAAGCCGTACAGATATTTTTTTCTGTAAATTCATTATTGAATTCAAGATATTTTTTCAGACATGGACTTCCCGGTCTGTTTTTCTCAACCCGTTCTTCGATTAATTTCTGATTGGATGTATTTCTCAGATTATTAAATGGCACTCCAAGCGGTGAGGCATCACTGAGATAATAATCATCTTTTTTTGCATTTGCCAGTCTTACCAGTGTCTCATCATCAACATTTGTGGCTTCGGGTACGAGTAAAAACGGACTCCCCCAGCCTGCTGAATCAAGTTGATAAAACTCTCTGATAAATTGACTTTCAGACGAAGTTCCGATTCCTCCCTGAGCTGTAAACTTAATTTCAGGTCGTTTTTCATAAAGTTTCCAACCTTTTTCTGAAAGTGCATTTTGGCTGATTTCAAAAAGTTCAAGACTCAACTTTTCTTTATTTTCCTTGAGTTCTTCAAGTATCGGCCCCATTAATTTACCCTCAGTTGCAAAAGCATGACCACCGCAATTCAATCCTGATTCAATTCTGAATTCAGAAACACATAATCCTCTTTTTGCAAGCATTTTTCCCTGAATATTAGCTGATCTAAAATCACTTACTTTCAGGATAATTTTCTTTTTAACCTCACCATTCTCATCAGGAAAGAAATCTTTGAACTCTTCAAAATAAGCATATAATCTGGGATTCAGACCGGCACTCAAAACAATCGATGAATTTAATTCACTGTTTGCAAAGCCTCTTAATGCCGACATTGCATCATTATAAATATCAGGTAGTTGATTCCCTTTTTTATCATAATTAACGGTATCTACTTTTGCCATAATATTGACATCCGATGAACCGCATTTCATTTCTGAAATCAGTTGTTCTTTTATCTTTTGTTTTAATTCATCATCAGTTGTTTCTTTAAATTGATTGTATTTAATTTTTAAATCTGAAGACTCAGGAAGCATTTGAAAATATTTATTCAAATCATTGTCCTCATCAAAATCCTGTTGTTTCAGATTTTCGAAATTTTTATTTACTTTTTGATTAATCAGATTCAGGTATTCTGTAATTCTTTTGGCTCTGAAATCCTCCTGTTTTTTATCAATTTCATGGTATTCAATCTCATACTTATTACAATAAAACTCTCTCATTTGTTCAATTACCATATCATCAACAATTGAAATAACTGAATCTATACCAAAATGAGCGAGTTTTAGCGGGCTGTCAATTGTAAAGCCAATTCCCATTACAGGGACATGAAATTTATGAATCATTGATTTAATTTTTGTTGCTTTTCTTCACATATAAGACAATAATATCTTTTTATATGATATTGCAAACTTATAAAATCAATTTCTACTAAAAAACAATTGTTCATAAAATATCGGGTATAAACAGAAAACCCCGTAATATCGTAACATTACGGGGTTTTCATCTTTTGAGACATTGGTCAAAAAAAACTGTAAAGTTCTTTTGTGTAGCTGCTTTCAGTCTTATTGATCCGGTTTACATCCTACAGAGATATTTATCTTCACAACCAGCGAGTGCAGCCTGACTCAAAAAAATCTGAATTGCTTCTAATAAAACAGATTGATCACAATTTGTAATTGTGCGCTTTACAATCAAAATCATTAAAATTTTGTTTACAGCAGTGTCTGTTCACTAAAATTAACTCAGTGCGTTCTCTTCGATAAAAAAACTTTCTCTACTTAGATAACCAAATGGTTCATTAAGTCTTCAGAGTCGGTTTGAATTTCAAAATTCTGCTTCAACATAACCTAAAGTTTGTTTTCTGCTGAATTTCTTTGATTGTAATTGTTTCAATTGAAAACTTACACTCAATCTCATCTCGAGAACACTATTTGAAAGAACATCTGTTCTGTCAAAATGATTTAAAATCCTTAACTAATAAGATATTTTCTTTACTGCTTTCAAAATCTGATTGCAATGAAGTATCATTTTGATATCTCAAAGATAGAACAACATTGATTTATACACAAAATTATACCTGCATACTTATTCACAAGCAATTAACTGAATTTATTAACAATTGTTAATAATCTCTGAACAATAGATTCAGTAAATAACTGAATTATATCAGCTCATCAGTTTTTTGGCTTTATTAACAATATTGGTTGCATCCAAACCATACTTTTTCATCAGCTCGGCAGGAGTTCCACTCTCACCAAAAGAGTCATTTACAGCAACAAACTCTTGTCTTGCAGGAAATTTCTCTGAAAGTAGCCTTGAAATACTCTCTCCCAAACCACCAAATTTATTGTGCTCTTCACAAGACACAAGTTTTTTTGTTTTTTCAACTGATTTCAAAATAATTTCTTCATCCAGAGGCTTGATTGTATGGATATTAATGACTTCTGCAGAAATTCCTTCTTTCTCAAGTTCATTTGCTGCAATCATTGCTTCCCAGACCAAATGACCTGTTGCAACTATTGTAACATCAGTCCCTTCCTGAATCATAATACCTTTTCCGATTTCAAATTCCTGACCGGCAGGTGTAAAAACCGGAACCGAAGGTCTTCCAAATCTCAGATAAACGGGTCCCTGATATTCTGCTATTGCTAAAGTTGAAGCTTTTGTCTGGTTATAGTCACAAGTATTTATTACAGTCATACCAGGCAACATTTTCATCAAACCAATATCTTCAAGAATTTGATGAGTTGCACCATCTTCACCCAATGTCAATCCGGCATGAGATGCACATATTTTAACATTTTTCCCGGAATAGGCAACCGATTGTCTGATTTGATCATAAACTCTTCCTGTTGCAAAATTCGCAAAAGTCCCGGCAAAAGGAATTTTTCCTCCACTGGTCAGTCCCG
>CAYFWH010000127.1:0-653 GCA_964346785.1 uncultured Weeksellaceae bacterium
GTCAACCGGAATACCTCCACCGTTCTCTTTTACGGTAATTGTATCGCCTTCGTGTATAATCACTGAAATGGTATCACAATGTCCTGCAAGTGCCTCGTCTATCGAGTTGTCAACCACCTCATAAACCAAGTGGTGTAAACCTCTTGCGCCTACATCTCCGATATACATCGACGGACGCATTCTCACATGTTCAATACCTTCTAACGCCTGAATACTGTCAGCCGTATATGTATTCTTACTCATAAAATCTCTTACTTTTTTAACCAAACAAATATACGAAAAAAACAGGGTTTTTATGGCATAAAACCTTTATCAATTCAATAGTTTTCAACAAATTCATCAGTAATTCACAATGTTAGTCTGACAACTTTTTTGGTTTCAAAAAAATCATCTGTAAAGAAATCCTGAATCTGATAAATTTCAATGTTTTTGAAGTCTTTTAATTCCTCATTTAAATCTCCGCCTTTTAGGTACAATATGCCGTTTGGAAAAGTGTTTTTGTTTTCTGATTTGATTTTTATGTTTTGAGCTTCTTTTAATGCTTTTTTGATTTGGTCTTTTTTGTCATTTTCATCCAAAATTTTTCTTTGACGATTTTCTAAAGCTTTATTTTCTTCTTCTTTAACTGTAAAGTCAGCCATATTCATATCTTC
>CAYFWH010000127.1:663-3895 GCA_964346785.1 uncultured Weeksellaceae bacterium
GTTTTTGTTTTCTGATTTAATTTTATTTCTGACCCAGGCAACAAATTTTGGCATTTGTGTAACTGCCCGACTGACTACAAAATCATATTTTGATTTAATTTTTTCAGCTCTGACAGCTTCTGCCTTTACATTTTTTAACCCAAGCGCAGAGGATACTTCACTGACTACCAGAATTTTCTTTTGAATTGAATCAATTAAATGAAAATTTACTTCAGGAAAAAGAATTGCGAGTGGAATACCCGGAAAACCTCCTCCGGTACCGACATCAAGAATATCTGAACCGGGTGTGAACTGAATTACTTTCGCAATAGCCAGTGAATGTAATACATGTCTGGTGTACAATTCGTCAATGTCTTTTCTTGAAATCACATTGATTTTCTCATTCCAGTCGCTGTACAATTCTTTTAATTTAGAGAATTGACTGATTTGGTCTTCATTTAAATCAGGAAAATATGTTAGAATTTCTTCCATCAGCAGATTTCACTTACTTTTTCACAAACATATTTCAGTAAAACCTCATCCTCTTCAGTAAATGGATTAATTTGATGACTGTCAATATCAATCTGACCGATATTTTGACCATTTTTGAAAACCGGAACCACAATCTCAGATTTTGTTTCGATACTGCAAGACAAGTAATTGTCCTGTGCATTTACATCTGGAACAACAAAAGTCTCGTTCGATACTGCGACCTGACCGCAAATTCCTTTTCCAAACGGAATGATGATATGATCTGTCGGAGCACCGACATACGGGCCAAGTTTCAGTTCGGGTTTGTCGCCATTGTTGAAATAAAATCCCACCCAGTTATAATGTTCAACCTCATCAAAGAGTAACTGACAAACTTTCTGAAGTTTTTCGTTTTTTGAATCCGGAGTTGTGAAAATCGTATCGATTCTGAGTTTTAAATTTTTCATTGTTTAGAATTGAAAACGCACAAATTTAAACTTTATTTGTCATTTTGATTAACTTTGTCAGATTGACTTTACGATGCTGAAAGAATATAAGCCGGTATTGATTTTTTTGCTCAAATTTGTTTTGATTGGAATAGGTTTGATGTGGATTTATAATATCTACCTGAATCAGTTTCATCAATACAACCTGCCCGATCCATACAGTGTTTTTATTGCAGACTGTACGGTTTATTCACTTCAGTCAGCCGGTTTTGATGCCGGCAGCGCAGTTGATAAAAGTCGTCCGTGGGTATGGGTCAGAATCAATGATTTATGGCCGTCCTATATCAACGAAGGTTGCAATGCGATTTCAGTGATGATTGTTTTTGTGGCTTTTGTATTTGCGTTTTCAAAGGGCTGGATTAAAACTTTGCTTTTTGTTGTGTTTGGGCTGGTGACTATTCAGTCGATGAATATTTTCAGAATTGCATTGCTCAACTGGATTTTTGGCTACCACAGTGAATATGGTAAAATGGCTCATGATTATCTTTTTCCGGCTATTATTTACGGAACAATTGTGGTTTTATGGATTATTTGGGTCAGGTTTTTTGCATTAAAGAAAAATAATTAAATGCCAAAGTGGATAGGTTTTTTGTTGTCAGGAATACTGGTTTTTGGACTGGTACTCGTCAGGGTATTTGAAGAAGATTTATTTTACGATCCTTTTCTTAAATTTTTTCAGCAAGATTATTTAAACAAACCACTTCCGGATTATCAACTCGGATGGATTGGAGTTAATGTGACATTCAGATACCTGTTGAATTCATTAATCGGATTGGGAATTATTTGGTTTCTTTTTAGAGATATTAAAAAAGTGAAATTCTCCGGTTTTGTTTTTTTAATTTTTTGGCTTTTACTTCTTCCGGCTTATCTCTATATGATTGAGATTGATTTTAAATTTGGCGAAAATATTGGTTTTTATATCCGAAGATTCCTGATCCAACCTATGCTGCCATTGGTTATGGTACCTGCATTTTATTATTTTGACTATATGAAAAGGTTAAATAAAATTGATTCCGGAAAAAATTAAAATCAGGATTCTACTGATTTTTCCTCTTCTTTTTCATGAAATTTTTTGTCGTGGTCTTTTTTATAAAGCCATCCGAGAAAACCTCCAATCAACAGTCCCAGTCCACCGCCATATAGCAAGCCTAAAGCGAAATTCGGTTCTTTGATAATCTCTCCGAATTCAATTTTCGCAATAAATGAAGCGACCAATCCGATTGCAATAAGTAAAAAACCGATGATAAAAGAATATTTCATAACTGAGAATTATTTTTCAAAAATAGTCAAAAATTTATTCATTAAAATATAGATTGAATTCAAAAAACAAAAACGACATTATAAATGAATGTCGTTTTTGTTTAAATTGATTGTTATTTTACAGTTATTTCAGGTTATCATCAAAAATCAATATCCAGTCCGATATGAATGTTGGCAGGCATCACCGGTGCATAAATCATTGCTGCATCAAAATAATTACTGAACGGATTTTTCACATCAACAATCGGGTTGCTTTGTGTATAACCCAATAGGTTGTCTCCACCAATATACATTCTGATGTTCTTGTTGAAGTTTCGTGAAACCTGAGCACTTAGCTGAAAATAAGATTTTCCGTATTCGTCAAATTGGAACTGTGCCGGGTTTGACTGTGAGTCAGGCAGTCTTTGTTCTCCAATCCACAGAAGAGTTGTGTCAAAACTCCATTGCTTGCTGTCAGCTGTTTTCATTGTAGAATAGCCAAGATTCAGAAAACCTCTGTGTTTGGGTGTAAACGGCAATTCCTTACTGCCCGACAGATAGTCTGTACGGGTGTCATAGTATTTGTAAGCAACTCTTACATCCAATCTTCTGACAGGCTGTAAGTCCCATTGAATCTGGAAACTGTTAGCGTATGATTTTCCGTCCAGATTGTAAAACAGAATTGACTGTGGCGAAGCATCCAGATCGACTACTACCTGATCTGTAAAGTCAGTTCTGAAGAAATCGGCCATCAATGTTGATTTTCTGCCAAAAATTCTGAATTCCTGATTCAGACTGATACCATAATTCCATGCAATTTCAGGTTTCAGACCATAGATATCACCATTGTTGTCAATAATATTAATATGACGGTTTGAAGCAAAATAATTTTGACTTTCGGCAAAAATATTGGCTGTTCTGAAACCTCTTCCTGCAGAAGCTCTCAAAGTGGTTTTGGGCGCCAGATCGTATTTTATATTTAATCTTGGTGTAAACTGAGTTCCTGCCAAATTGTGTAAATCAACTCTTGCACCTGC
>CAYFWH010000127.1:3905-6872 GCA_964346785.1 uncultured Weeksellaceae bacterium
GAAAATAGGCAGAGCGGAAGAATATGCTCAACGTTTTTTAGATGAAGCCTCAACTCTTGCACCTGCTACCATTGTTAATTTTTCGCCTGCGTAGGTATATTCAAAAAATGCACCCGGAACAGTCTCATTTCTTTTGTGGTTAATCAGATTGTAAACCTCGTCATAATTGTCATACAAGAAACTTAAACCGGTTTTGTATTTGTGCCCTGTATGCCCAAAAATACTTTCAAAAATCAGATTTGAGTAAAAAGTTTTTTGAGTTGCATCATAAGTTTTCAAACCAAAATAGCTGTCCTGCTCATGGTAAGTAAACTGATTCATCCAGCCGATACTCTGATATGGTTTGCCCGGAAAAATATAACCTGTTTTGTTCCAAAATTGAAATCTCTGGATGTCAACGCCTATTCCATAAGCACTTGTACTCAGTTTGTCGTATTTCTCATTGAAGTCTTTTTGACCGCCAAGCCTGTGGTCGTTTACATAATTAATTCCAAAGTGAGTACCCAAACCTGAATTTTCTAAATCGTTGTAATTCAATAAGTAACTTAGGTTAATCCCTCTTCCTATCGGCTGGTCCATAAATCCGTCATCATTGTGGTCCTGTCTCTCTGTGGTTGCATTCCCGTGAAGTAAAATTGACTGAGCCCACTTGTCATTAATTTTATTGTTGTGAACAAAATTCCCTTCAAATCGGGTATTGATGTCACCATAAAAATTTAAAGAAGTCTTTGGTCTGTTTTCAGATTTATAGAGTTCGGTGTTGATGTGACCAACAATAGACTCATATCCATTGCTGACTGAGCCGGCACCTTTGACCAATTGTATGCTTTCAATCCATCTGCCCGGTATGAAATTAAGACCATACGCATTTGATATTCCTCTGATTTCAGGCAAGAGCTCCTTTGTAAGCATCACATATTTTTGATCCAAACCAAGCATTTTCAATTGTTTTGTACCTGAGACAGCATTTGAATAGGACACATCGACTGTAGCATTGGTTTCAAAACTTTCTGAAAGATTACAACATGCAGCTTTGAGCAATTCCTTATCTGTAATATTGAATTGCAAACCTGCCGATTTTCTGTCCAAAGCGGTTGCTGCAACGCTGTTAACTATGTTTGCAGTTCCAAGGTCAACGATATCATCTTCCCAATCTTCCCAGACATCCCGGTCATCATCACCATCCTCGTTATGGTCATTGTGTGCAACTTCATCCGGCTGGTGATTTTCGTGGTCAGTATGAGTTTCATGGCCGGAATGGTCTCCATCGCTATGACCTTCATTTAACGACATATATTCTTCCCAACTTCCTTCTCGGGTATAGTAGCAACAACCGGCAAGAGAATTATAAACATCATCATCTGCCAGATATTTTTCATTGTCATAACCTGCTTCGGCTATTCTTTTCAGGATATTATCAAGTGAAATTTTTTCAGACGGAAAGCTTACACTAAGAATTTGGGTTTCCAGGTCCCAATTGGCTTCAACGCCTTTTATACGTTTTGCCGCATTTTCGATATTTTCTTTACACATATCGCAATTTCCGCGGACTTTTGCTGTTTTTGTTACTTGCTGTGCCTGAGTGAATATACCCAGTGCAAATACAAGTATAAAAATTATTTTTTTATACATTTCATTAAATTATTAAAGTTTTTTAGAAAACGAATGGATTGATTAAAATCCGGATTAATTTTTATGAAATGTATTTAGGGGGATTCCAAATAGAATAGATAAGTTCTTTGATTAAAATCGGGCTGTTACTGATAATCTCAGCTCTTTCAACTGTATTAGTGATTTTTACAGTTTCTTCAAATTTGATTTCGTGAATTAATTTACTGCTGAAACTCTGAAAGTGACAACTGTTGTTCATCGGACAACCGGTATCAGTACAATCATTTTTTTGATGATGATTATCTTCATCAGAATGACAAGCGTGATCATCTGTCACACAACAACTCATTTCAGATGATTCGGTATGTTCAAACGAAGTAGCAGCACTTTCAGCCGGTAACATCAACAGACTGAAACTAATAAGCAACAACAATATGTTTGAGATAAATTTCACAAAAGCAAAGATAAACAAAAATTCACAAAAAGAAATGACAAGTGTCAATCTCTATCCCATCCGTTGTCTGATGGCCTCAAACAGGAATACCCCACATGCGACCGACACATTGAGTGAAGAAGTTTTGCCGGTCATCGGTAGTTTGACATTGGCATCAGAAATTCTTAAAATCTCATCAGAAACGCCATCTTCTTCACTTCCCATCACAATTGCAACCGGTGATTTGAAATCTGCTTTATAGATTAAATCATTTGATTTTTCAGTTGCACAAACAACTTTGATTCCCGACTCCTGCAGAAACTTTACTGTTTTTTTTAGATTCTCTTCTTTACATATCGGTATGTTGTATAAAGCACCTGCAGATGTTTTAACCGCATCAGCATTGACAGAAGCAGAACCTTTTTGCGGTATGACAATCGCATCTACACCAACACATTCAGCAGTTCTGGCAATCGCACCGAAGTTTCTGACATCACTGATTCTGTCTAAAATCAAAAAGAAAGGATTTTTTCCCTGCTCATAAATTTGAGGAAGTAAATTGTCAATTTTATGGAATTCGATAGGTGAAAGAAAAGCAAAGACGCCCTGATGGTTTTTTCGGGTTAGCCGGTTTAGTTTTTCGACAGGCACGAATTGAGTTGGAATTTCAAATTCACGAATGAGTTTTCTGAGTTCAGAAAAAATTTCACCCTGTAATCCTTTTTGTACAAAAAGTTTGTCAATGGTCTTTCCCGATTCGATTGCTTCAATAATTGGTCTCAAACCAAATATTCCATTTTTGTTTTCCTTCATTCTGCAAATATAATTTTATTCCATTAGAACCTGAGTTTGATTGAAAAATTACCGTTCAAATTGAAATATAAATGAAAAAAGACTGTACTCAAGCAAATACAGTCTTTAAC
>CAYFWH010000128.1:0-4476 GCA_964346785.1 uncultured Weeksellaceae bacterium
TAGATAAAGAAAATGATTTGGAATGGGATATAAAAGAAGTGCAGGAAGCTATTGATGCTGCAAATGAGAATGCAAAACGAAATGAAATTAAAAACTGTGTGTTTTACTGTGGTGATATGAACGATGTTTTTGATGATGAATTTATTAAACAAAACGGTCAACCGGATGTGATTATCACCGACCCGCCAAGAGATGGAATGCATCCGAAAGTAGTTGAAAATATTTTGAAAATTGGTGCTGAAAAAATTGTTTATGTCAGTTGCAATTCAGCAACTCAGGCAAGAGATCTTGCGCTGATGAGAGAGGATTATAAAATCACAAAAATACAGCCTGTGGATATGTTTCCTCAAACCTACCATGTTGAAAATGTGGTATTGCTCGAGAAAATTAATTAAAAAAATCTGATTTCTAATTCTTTCCTGTCTTATTATTCAAAACTGCTCTGAAGCTTGAATAATTCATTGAAAAACTATAAGCCAGACTCATAAAAATCAGCCATGAAATCAGAAATGAAGTAAATTTCTCTACTCCAAACTGAAGAAATTCATTTTTTGTGAACAACTGCATCACCAGTACAACGACTGAAAAACAAATTGAAATCACAACAAAACCAAATTTCAAACTTTGGATTTTAAATAAAAATGAATAAAAATAAAACAACATTAAACCTGCGAGATACCCGCCAAATGTGACCAGAGCAACACCTTTGAAATCGAAGTCATTATTACCCAGATAAATCTCTGGTATATATAAATCCATTGCATAGATGACAATACTCAAACCGATAAAAACTGAATAACTCTGTGCTATTGCAATAAGAATTCCTGTTGGTTTTGATTTAATTTTTATATAATCAAGGTTCATAAAACTGAAAAAAAAAAAAAAAATCAGTGGCATAAACCACATTGGCTTTCCGGCAAGCGGAAGAAATATCACCGATAAGATAATCAGCAACGGAGTCAATAAAACTTTTAGTATTCTATTTTTTAAAATCATTTTTACTACTGTGTTTTTAGAAAAATAGATAAACTAATTTCCTCTTTCACCTTAATTGCACCGCCAAGTTTCTTGGGCGGATCCAAATCAAAATCACTGAATTTCAATTCAATATTTCCATTCAGACCTCCTTTTTCTGCTTTCAGATTCAAATTCTGAAAATATTTAACTTTTGCGGCTAAATCCAAATGCAAATTATACTTGTAGGTCTGTCCTGATTTTCTGACATCGGTTACATTGATAAAAACATAAGGATATTGTTTTTCTCTGAGCGTCTTTCTGAAATCCTTATTTAGTAAGAAATTTCCACAACCGAATTCTTTGACAGGGACTTTGTAAGTAAGTCCTTTTTTCTGATTCAAAAAAAGCGTGTCTCTGGTTGCCAACTTATAGTCACAATCGTACTTTCCGATTGATGTCGATCCTTTTACACTGAAGGTTTTTGAAGTAATTACCAGATAACCATCAACATTCGGCCTGAAACTGCCGCTTAAAAGAAGGACTATAATTATAAAACCAAAGACACGCATATCATTTAGGTTGGTTGGTTGATTTATTAGAAAGCAATCGCTGCTTCTGCTACAAATCCATCAAATTTACCGCCGTGGAAAATATGGTTTGGATTGTAACCTTTGTATTTTTGATTAACATATTCAAGTTTAACCATGATATTTTTGGTCATAAACCATCCTCCACCGATATTGAAACGGCTAACATCAATTTTATCATTGTCAACAGTTTCACCTTTTACCTGGTTGTAACGACCACCGAAATAGAAGTCTTCATTGCTACCAAATCTGTAAAGCAATTCTGCTGAATACTGATTAAAGGTTCTTCTGTCAGTTTCATTCGCATTTTTACCTCTTGCATTTTCATAAACTCCAAAGAATTCAAGACCTTTATATTTCAGGAAAGGGTTGATCATAATCGCAGTTAATTTTTGATTGAAACCTGGAACGACCAATCCGGATTTAAAGTTGGCAGAAGATGAAGCCATAGCGTTTTCCATTACGAAATAATATCTTGAACCTGCTCTGTCGCCATCATAGAAATCTGTTCTTTTTGTTTGGGCTGTATTGTAAATTGAACCGGTCAGACGAACTCTCAAATCTTCATTCAATTGTTTGTCATAACCAACTTTTGCATACAAAGAAGGACTGGTTCCGCCATTTGCATTTTGGTTCAACCTACCGTTAGAAACTGCCGCCATTCCCAGCCAGCCATCTCTCTGATAGTAATATTCAGCAAAAATCATAGTTGTATAAGCATCCATCAAAAGATTTCCTACAAAAGGATTCGTCATTACATTGGCGTTGTCGCTTCTTCTGAAATGCGCATCACCATAGTTGATCTCATCATGACCAAATTTAATGGTTGAATACTTCATAAAATCTTTCAAAAAATCTTCTTTGATGAAATCCAGTTTGTCAATTTGCAAATAACCTCCCTTCACATAAGATTCAGTATGGTGTCTTGAAGACAAGAAAGTTCTCAGGTGAAGATTAACACCATCATAAAGTGCAACATTGATATCGAAATTTGCTGTTGCCAGGTTAAAGTTATTACCTATATCATAGAGCTGGTTAACATTCACACCATCAGCATTCAAAACTTCATTTGCCTTGTTTTCATGCTGAATTGCCTGAAACTGGAGTGCAAAACCACCGCCTACATTAACTTTAACTTTTTCGAAAGTCGTTACAGTATCCTTGGGTGCTTCAAACATCGTTCTTGCCTCTTTGGTTTGAGAGTAAAAGTTATCGAGTTTGTTTTCTGATTCCTGTGCGACAACCAATGAACCCATCATCAGAGAAGTCACAAGTACTAATAATTTTTTCATATTGAATAATTTTATGTTTTTAATCGTTTATTTAAATTTCACATTAAATGTCATTTTCACAGCATCACCGGTTTTGATGGTTCCCATAACAGCAACAGGAGGAGTGATGTTATAATCTGTGAGTTTAAAATTATATTCACCTTTCAGTTGAATTGCTCCGCCAGCACTGCTTTCAGTAGCTTTAATACTGACATTTTTAGTTACACCGGCTATATTAAAAGTTCCGTTCAAAGTCCAGGTATTGCCTGATTTTGTTGCTGATTTTAAGTTGAAAACTACATTCTTATGCTTATCCGTTTTCAACGCTTCATAAGCTTTTTTGTCCATTCCTTTTTTTCCGCTCTTAATACTTTCGGCAGGCATGGTAATACTCATTGCGCTTATAGAAGTTAATTTACCTCCGGACTCAACAGCAGTCATCGTGCCGGTTGCTGAAGACGACGGCATATCCCATGCATGCAGTGTTGAAGTCCCTGAAATTGACAATTCAGGCTTTGTCTGTAATTGAAATGTTTTTTGTGCCAATATTAGTTGTCCGGATAAAAGGAATGCGAACACTAAAATAACTTTGTTTACCAATAGCTTTTTCATATCTAAATTCTTTTTTGATTTCTTTAACAAAATTGAAACTTAAACACCAGATTTCTAATGACCCTAATTAGACCGGTTAATGATTTTTGCATAACATTCATACTGACCTGACAAAGGAGTAAAGACTGATTTAAATCAATCAATTTCAAGACTCAGAACACCTTCACCCATCAGACAAAACACAGATAATTTATTTTGTTTCAATTATTTAAGGATACTTTTTGAAATTGTATTTTTAAACTTTTAACTTTGTACTGACAACCAGGGTGAGAAAAGATAATGGAAAATATCAAAATAAATATTCAGAAAATTGAAGAGAGAATTCAAAATGCATGTCTCAAATCAGGCAGAAAAAGAAATGAAATTAAATTACTGCTCGCCGTCAAAACAGTTGAACCTGACAGAATCAAAAAAGCTTTCTCGGCAGGTTATACACTGATTGCAGAAAATAAAATCCAAGAAGTGAAGGAGAAATTTGATGCATTGAAAGAATATCAGCACACAAGCCACTTTATCGGTCATTTACAAACCAATAAAGTCAAAGAATTATTAAAATATGATATTCAATGCCTTGAATCTGTTGACCGGCTAAAACTTGCCGAAAAACTTCAAAGACGGTTGGAATACGAAAATAAAACCATTGATATATTAATTCAGGTCAATACTTCATTTGAAGAAAGTAAATTTGGAGTTGCTCCCGAAAAAGCGGTTGACCTCGTCAGAGAAGTTGCAAAGCTGGATAGAATAAGAATCAAAGGACTGATGACCATTGGTTTATTTAGTTCTGAGAATGAGAAAGTCAGGAGATGCTTTAAAATGCTTAAACAAATTCAATTAAAAATTATTGATGAGAAGATTCCAAATGTAGAAATGAATGAACTGTCAATGGGAATGAGCGGTGATTTGGAAACTGCAATTGAAGAAGGAGCAACCATTGTGAGAGTCGGCACTGCGGTTTTTGGTGAAAGACAATATCCCGATTCTTATTATTGGAATGAAGGAAAATATTAAAAGAAATAAAAGTTCTCTCAGATAATTGTATTTTTGAC
>CAYFWH010000128.1:4486-6732 GCA_964346785.1 uncultured Weeksellaceae bacterium
CGATTTGAAATCAGAAGGATGAACATGAGATTTTTAATTCCTGTTTTAATATGTATGCCTCTTTTTCTAAGCAGTTGTGAAGAAGATGATATATGTATAGGTGACGGAACACCAAACCTGACAGTCGTGTTCAGAAATCAGTTCAACACTGAAAATCTAAGAGATACACTGAGTATATACAGATCAGATACACCTGATTTTGAGAACCGTGATACGATTTATCAGAAATTTTTCACAGACAGCATCAAACTTCCGCTTGGAAATCTGAATAACAATAAAACATATTTTCAAATCAAAAGAAGGAGTAATTCAGAAACCGATATACTGACATTAAATTATGTAGCCAAGCCGTTTGGTTTCAGGATTGTATATGACAATTTGAATTATGAAACCACCAATCACCATATCTATTATCTGGAAACACCGGAAAACAATGAATTAAAAAATGAAACGATTACCAATCTATATATTATTCTTGACAATTAGTCTTTTTGGGGCAAGGTTGAATGCGCAGCAGGACTCTCTGAACATTGAAACCAAGACAATGATTACCCAAACTGATTCATTGAAAAATCCTGTAAACGGAAACAAAGCCGCCGGAAAATTATTTATCGGAGCAGATTTATTCAGTCCTGTTCTCGCCGGTTTTTCTGATCGTCAGGGATTTATGGCTATGGCTTCTTATCGGGTTTATAAAAAGTGGAATGTAGCTGCAGAAGTTGGATTTGAAAAAAATAAATTTGACGAGCTCGACTGGTTGGTTGATGTCAACGGTATTTATTTCAAACTGGGTTTTGACTGGTTTATTTCGCAGGATCATCAGAATGCGTCAAACGGTTTTTTCACGGGTATGAGATTCGCATATACAACCTATCAGCAGGAAGTTCATAAATATCCGATCAGAGCTTCAAACAATCAGGTCGAAGAATTTGGAAGTTTACCCAAAGCAGATGTCAGTGCATATTGGGTTGAAATTTCAGCAGGCGGAAGAGTTCAATTAATCAGTAATTTATATGCTGTTGTAAGTGTAAGACCTCAAATCTACCTGGGAAGCAGCAAACAGAATAATCTGGATCCTCTTGTAATACCCGGTTATGGTCGTGACCGCGGCCCCATGAAGTTCAATGTCAGCTGGGGATTAAGCTGGAAGTTTTTTTAAAATCATTAATTTTTAATTTAAAAAATTTGTTAAAAAATGATTTTTGATTTTTATATTGTCTAGTGTTAAGATATATTTGTCCTTTATTATGGAATCAGATAAGTTCAAATTATGGGTACTTGGATTTCTGGTGGTGTCTTTTCTTATTTATTCTTTTGATTTATACATCAAACCGCCCGATACGGGTGTTGAAAAAGCCGCATCAGGAAGTCAGATTGAAAAAGGAAAAATACTCTGGCAGCAAAAAAACTGTACTTCATGTCATCAGTTGTATGGTTTGGGTGGTCATCTGGGACCTGATTTGACCAATGTTAGTTCAGAAAGAACTCAGGAATATATAGAAGTTTTTTTGAAATTCGGCACCAATGTTATGCCTAATTTCAATCTTACACAAGACGAAATAGATGCTCTTCAGGCATTTCTGAAATCAGTAAATCAGTCAGGTAAATCTGACCCGCGGACATTTAAACTAAATTTTGATGGTACAATCTCACAATAAAACAAACTCTCTGTTTTTTATTTTTGCTTTGTGTTTATTGGGTTTCGGCCTTATCTTTGGTCTTGCCGGAGCTATGGAATATGTTTTTCCGGGAAGTTCCAAAGAATATATTTCATTTGAAAAAATCAGACCGCTACATGTTTCTGCTATGGTCTTTTGGATTCTCACAGCAGCAATGGGTGCAGTTATCAGCTTTTTACAGGAACATATTTCAGATCGTCTAAAATATCCGATCTTGTTAAAAATTCAATTCTGGATATTTTGCTTGACTTTTACGGTTATTTTATTTACTTATTTCTTCGGAATCTTTGGCGGTAGGGAATACTGGGAATTTCACCCTGCTTTCTCAATACCAATTCTTTTGGGTTGGGTACTTTTTCTGATTAATATATTTTCTTCAGTTAAATCGTTCAAAAAGCAACCTGTTTATGTCTGGATGTGGCTGACAGGAATTCTGTTTTTTCTTTTCACCTATACCGAATCCAATCTTTGGTGGTTTTCGTCCTGGTTCAGAAATGAGATTTTCAATGACATGACTATTCAATGGAAATCTTATGGACATCTGGTTGGTTTATTGAATATGATGGT
>CAYFWH010000129.1:0-6648 GCA_964346785.1 uncultured Weeksellaceae bacterium
ATATAACTTTCCCATTTAAACGCTACCAAATGCAACCCGTATGGCGCGCAGACCGACCTCAAAAAGGCCGATTCAGAGAATTCTGGCAATGTGATGCTGATGTTGTCGGCAGTGATTCGCTATGGCAGGAAGTAGAACTGGTTTCAATTTATGATTCAGTTTTTACAGATTTAAAAGTGCCTGTAGAAATACATATCAACAACCGGAAAGTTCTCAGCGGATTAGCCGAAGTTGCTGATATATCCGAAAAACTAATTGACTTTACAGTTGCTTTGGACAAACTCGATAAAATTGGTGAGCAAAAGGTGAAAGAAGAAATGCTTGACAGAGGAATACCTCAGAATTCAATCGATATGCTTTCGGCTTTATTCAGTATGAAAGGTGATTATAAAGCTCAGCTTGAATCTCTGAAAAATATTCTGATAGATTCTGAAACCGGTATGCAGGGAATCAATGAATTGTATTTTGTATTTGAAGAAACAGAAAAATTAGGTCTCAAAACTGCAGATTTAATTCTGAATCTGACTCTTGCCAGGGGATTAGACTATTATACCGGCGCAATTCTGGAAGTCAAAGCAAAAAATGTTGAAATGGGTTCAATTGGCGGCGGTGGAAGATATGATGACCTGACCGGTATTTTCGGATTGAAAAATCTTTCCGGTGTCGGTATATCTTTTGGTTTGGACAGAATTTATCTCGTGCTTGATGAATTGAATTTATTTCCTGAATCTATTCAAAATTCACTGGATGTATTGTTTATCAATTTTGGTGAAAAAGAAGCAGCTCAGTCAATGAAGCTCGCAAAAGAGTTGAGAGAAAACGGTATAAAAACAGAAGTATATCCTGAAAATGCCAAATTAAAAAAACAAATGCAGTATGCCGATAAAAAAGAGGCAAAATACACTGTGATGATTGGCGAAGAAGAATTGAAAAATCATTCAGCAACCGTCAAAAATATGACGAGTGGTGAACAGGAAACCATCTCATTTGATCAGCTGAAAAGTTATTTTAATTTTTAACAGCATTGACATTCCAGTTGTGAAGGCTGTCTGAATAAACAATCTGAATTGTTCTGGCAGTCAGCCTGATCAGTCTATTTTCAGACGGTTCAGGATTCATCAATACTCTGCCTCCATCGTCAGAAATCAGTTCAATGTTATCCAAATCAGGTATCTCGTCCGGAAAAATAAAATGCCAACCTAAACCGGTTTTCTCAACTGTTAATACCGCATCTTCATAGTTATATTGAACCTGTGAATCTGAATAAGAAATTCTGCCGTTAAACAAACCTCCGAAAATTTCCTGATCAGTCAATTCATCACTGTTACTGCAACTTAAGAGCAGAAACAGACTGAATGATATAACAGTAAAATATTTTATCTTATTCATTGATTCGTATTTTCTCTGCAAACTTAAGCATAAAAAATCTTCTTCTTAATGTTGAAAATCGTATGTTTGAATCAAATTTGTTTGAAAATGAAAGCAATTAAATTTTTTGGAATTCTTTTTATGGTTTTTCCTTTTTTAACTGTCAATGCACAGGAAGTGACTGATTACGATTTGCAGAATTTCGCAAAATCCTATGTTGAAATGACCAGACTCAACACCAAAGCTCAAAAAGAAATGACCAAACTTATTGAGAAAGAGGGGCTCGATTTAGATATTTATCATGCTATCGACGAATCCAAAGACTCTGAATATGAACCGGATGTGGATGATGTGGATTTTGAGAAATACGATAAGTTGCAACCTCAAATCAATGTTTTACAAGAACAACTTGAAAAAGATGTAGAAAAAGTTTTCTTAAAAAATGATTTGACAAAACAAAAATACAAAGCAATTTCTGAAAGGGTAAAACAAGATTATTTACTTCAGGCAAAACTTGAGAAAATTCTTGAAAGAATCAGATAATTTTCAGTGTGTTTTTTAATTTAATCAGCGGATAATTCCCAGAAACATAGCTTTCTTAATTAGCTCAGCAACCGTTTTCACATTGAGTTTCAGAAAAATATTCTTTTTATGGGTTTCTACAGTGTAATAACTCAGAAAAAGTTTTTCAGCAATTTGTTCAGACGAAAGGCCGTTTCCAAGTTCAATTACAATTTCCTGTTCTCTCTTGGACAGACTATTCTGAGTATCAACCACATTAAAGTTACTCATCCTGCTGTCTCTGTGTAAAACTTCATCAACTTTCTTCAATATGGTTTCACTCGATGATTCCTTCAGTATATAACCATTTATTTCACTTTCATCTATCAAATCGGTTTTGTACATACTCAGCACAAGGATTTTTATATCCTGATTTTTTTGTCTGATTTTCTTTATGAACTCAGCACCATTCATATTCGGCATTGCAACATCAGTTACCACAAGGTCGATTATATTTTCAGACAGATACTGTAACGCCTCTCTTGCGCTGTTCAGCACAAAAACAATCTCATAATTTTCTACTGATTCCAGTAATTTTTTCATACCATCCAATATCAGTTGATGGTCATCAATTAAACCAATTTTAAAACTCTTATCACTCATTTTTTTCAGGTATTTCTATGATAAAAGTTGTCCCTCTGCCGGGTACAGAGTCAATATGGACTTCTCCGTTCATCATTCCTGTTCTCTTGTATATATTTTTCAACCCCATTCCTTTCTTAACGCCTTCGACATCAAAGCCTTTGCCGTCATCCTCTATGATAAACCTGAATTTATCATCAAAAGTGCAATCTATATTTATGTTTTTTGCTTCTGCATATTTAATTGTATTCGACATTATTTCCTGTACAATTCTGTATAGAAAATGCTTCCTGAAATCATTGATTTCCTCAAATTTATCAACCGGGAAAATACTTAAATAAATTTCACCCGAAAAAAACAACTGATAGTCTTTAATCAGTTGTTTCAATGAAACAACCAAACTCATTTCACCCAACTCACTGTCATCTAATTCATGAGAGATCATCCGGATTTCTTTTGCTGTATCCTGAAGCTGAGCAATACATTCCTTGAGTTCATCATTTTTGACATCAATCGTATTTATCTGATCCATTTTTATGGTAATTGCAGACATTTTCCCGCCAACTCCATCATGCAATTCTCTGGCTATCCTGGTCCTTTCCTGTTTTTGACCAATAATCAGATTCTTAACACGGATACTTTCTTTCTCCTGTTCAAAAATTAATTTATCCTGATTACTGATTGTCTCCTGATAAATCAGCCTTTTTTTGTAGAAAAAAGCAAGCAGCGTCAACGGTACAATCAAAAGTAGGGCAACCAAAAGAATCATCTGTTTGGACGCTCTCTGAATTTCTTTTTCTTTGTTCAGTAATTGAATCTGATTATTTTTTCGTTCTACATCAAACTCAGTGAGGGTTTCAATAAATTGTTTGTTTTTTGCGACACTGAAAATACTGTCCTGAAGTTTGTGCTGAACAGTTTGATATTTATATGCATTCTGAAAGTCACCGAGTTTATAATAAGTTGTTGACATTCTTTTGTATAACTCCACGGTAGATTCATTCTTGAAACCCTCTTTAATCAGTTGATAAGCATTTTTATAATATTCAAGCGCTTTGATAAAATTATTGGTTCCTTTTTCATAAAAATTACCGAGATAGAAATTACTAAAAAACTCAGCCTCTGTATTTTTGATTTCCTTGCTTAATCTCAGCGACTCCATCAGTAACTCTTCTGCCAACCTATAATCCTCGACCGAATTAAAATTCAAAATTGTTGTTGACAAATTATTTTGAGCCAAAATCTGACCATAAACATTTCCGGATACTTTATAAAGATTTATCGCCTTTGTCAAATAAAATTCGGTACTGTCCTTATCAGTTGTCATATAAGATACCGCTACATTATTATAAATCTCAGCAAGATTTAGCCGGCTGTCTTCTATTTCACCAAGTTCTCTTGCTTGCTGATAATATTTTCTTGCATTGATGGTATCGTACTGCATAATGTATAAATCTGCAATATTTATCAAGACCGCAATTGTAACATCGCTCAATCCTTTTTCTGATTCAGATATTTTCAGAGATTTATTGTAATAATCAAGAGCAATCCGAGTTTTGTTCTGATGTGAATTAATCAGCCCAATTTGATTATACGATTTTGACAGAACATTATCATCATTAATTTCCTTTGCTATATCTATTGATTTATTAAAATTGATCAGAGCCTTGTCGTAATCTCTTAAAATGTAATAGGTATATCCCAAACCATAAGTTATTTGTGCTTCTAAATTCTTGTTCTGATGGTTTTGATTTAATTTTTGAGCTTCTTTCAGGTAAATCAATGCAGAATCAGGTTTAGTTCTGGCTACATTTTCATACTTCTGATAAAGATGTACTATCTTTGTCTCAGTATTCTGTGAATAGGAGAAAACAAATGTTAAAAAAACTGAGAAAAATAATACCAACCTCATTTGAAAAGTAAAAATACCAAATTCTTGGTAGGTTTTGATAATAATTTTCAAAATATCTTTGTAAAACAAATTAATAGGGTATGAAAAAGTTAATGTTTATAGTAGTCGTTTTGATGTCAACAGCCATGTTTGCACAAACTAGTTCTGGCGGAACATCAGGAGTTAGGATTGGGGCTGGTATTCCAGGCAAAGTATTCAATCCAGAAACACACTTTCAAACTTCAACAAGTACTATTGAGATCAGTACCGTTGAAGCTGCATTGACAGAGGTTGAAATTTATGATGAAAATTACAATTTGGTAGGCACATCGAGTGTTTCAACCAATAATTTTTCAGCACATTTAGGAAATTTACCTTCAGGAACTTACTTCATCTACCTTGAGTCAGAAGATAGTGAGGTTCGTGTAGAGACAATTTTCAAACCATAAAGTTAGTATAACATTATTAAGATATACAAAAATAAAGTTTAGGTTGGTTAAGCTAAATATAGCTTAGGTTGGTTAAGAAAGCAAATCAATGATTTGCTTTCTTTTTTTTATCGTTTGACTAAAAAGATAGCCGTTTTTGTTTAGCCTTAAATTTTTTAACCAACGATGTTTATAATTTTACCCGGAACTATTATCACATTTTTAGGTGTTCTTCCATCCAATTGTTTTTGAGTTTTTTCATCTGTCATCACAATTTCATGAATCTGCTCTTTGGTCAAATCCAGCGGCAATTCGAGCTTGAATCTCATTTTTCCGTTAAATGAAACCGGATATTCCTTACTGTCTTCAACCAGCCACTTAGCATCAAATTCAGGGAATCGGGCAAAAGAAACACTTTCTGCATGACCCGATTTTTGCCATAGTTCCTCTGCAATATGAGGTGCATAAATAGAAATTAAAATTGTGAGTGGTTCCAAAACTTGTTTTTTATTACAACCCAGTCTGGTCAGTTCATTAACTGCAATCATAAAATTTGAAACCGAAGTGTTGAACGAAAAATCATTTACATCATCATCCACTTTTTTAATGAGCTGATGCAATACCTTCATTTCCTCTTTTGAAGCTTCGCCGTCTGTAACAAAAAAGCTGTCTCCTTCTCCGTTATGGTATAACTTCCAGAATTTTTTTAAAAATGAATAAACTCCGCTCAATCCCTGAGTATTCCATGGTTTAGCCTGCTCAAGAGGTCCCAGAAACATTTCGTACATTCTCAGCGTATCTGCGCCGTACTGGTCACAAATATCATCGGGATTGACCACATTATATTTTGATTTCGACATTTTCTCGACCTCTCTTCCACAAATATATTTCCCGTCTTCAAGAATAAATTCAGCATCCCTGTATTCTTCACGCCAGTTTCTGAATTTCTCAATATCCAATTCATTTCCACCATCTTTGAGTAAACTGACATCGACATGAACAGGAGTCACTTCATAATTTTCAATCAGTTTTTTTGAAACGAACTTATTTGTTTCATTAATTCTGTAAACAAACGCACTCATTCCCAGAATCATTCCCTGATTGATTAGCTTTTTAGCATATTCATCAGTTGGCACCAAATCCATGTCAAACAAAAACTTTTGCCAGAATCTCGAATACAGCAAATGCCCTGTGGCATGCTCACTTCCGCCGAGATACAAATCCACATCCTGCCAGTAATTCAAAGCTTCGTTTGAGACAAATTCTTCAGAATTGTGTGCATCCATATATCTCAAAAAGTACCATGAACTGCCGGCCCATCCTGGCATAGTATTCAGCTCCAGCGGAAAAACAGTTTCATTGTCAATCAAATCATTGCTGACAACTTTATTTTGCTGAATATCCCAGGCCCATTCTGTAGCCCTTCCCAAAGGAGGTTCGCCAGTTTCAGTCGGTAGGTATTCATTTACTTCAGGTAAAATCAATGGCAGATATTGTTCATCCAGCATATAGGGAATTCCATCTTTGTAATAAGCAGGAACCGGTTCACCCCAGTATCTTTGTCTTGAAAAAACCGCATTTCTCAGTCTGTAATTTATTTTCCCTTTTCCGGTTCCGTCTTTTTCAAGAATTGAAATAATTTTATCAGTCGCTTCATTAAAATCCATCCCATTTAACGGCCCGGATTGAATCAATTCAAAACCTCCTTTTTCGACAAATGGCAATTCGTTTTCTTTGTTTTTAAATATATTCGGCATTTCTAAACCAAAATGAGTTGCGAATTTAAAGTCACGGTCATCTCCGGCAGGAACAGCCATA
>CAYFWH010000130.1:0-6560 GCA_964346785.1 uncultured Weeksellaceae bacterium
CTATTCCCAACGAAATGCATTCGAGTATATTCCACGGCGTCCCTACACCCATCAAATACCTCGGTTTTTCTTGAGGCAGTATGTCGGTCACCAAATCTGTAATTTCATACATCACCTCTTCGGGTTCGCCCACGCTCAGTCCGCCAATCGCATTTCCTTTTGCATTAAAATCGGTTATATAATGTGCAGATTCTTTTCTCAAATCATGAAAAGAATTTCCCTGAACTATCGGATACAGGGTTTGCTCATATCCATAAAGTTCGGAATTTTCATTGAGCCATTTTCTACTGCTTTCCAACCATTTCTGGGTGATATGCATTGCTTTTTTTGCTTCTCTGTATTCGGCAGGAATTCCGGTTAGTTCATATAATGCCATAATAATATCTGCTCCGATATAACGCTGAATCTCAATTGATTTTTCGGGTGTAAACATATGATAGGAACCATCAATATGAGATTTGAAACGAACTCCGTCTTCTGATTTTTTTCGGCTGGTCGCAAGCGAATATACCTGAAATCCGCCGCTGTCAGTTAGAATCGGTCTGTCCCAGTTCATGAACTTATGCAATCCTCCGGCTTTATTCAAAATTTCGGTTCCGGGACGAAGGTACAGGTGATAAGTGTTACCGAGAATAATCTGAGCTTCTATATCTTCCTTTAATTCTCGCTGATGAACTGCTTTGACACTCGCAACAGTTCCGACCGGCATAAAAATCGGTGTTTCAATTTTGCCGTGTGTGGTTTCAATTATTCCAGCCCTTGCTTTTGACAGTGCATCCGGTTGTACAATACTGAATTTCATCGGCGCAAAGATAGAATGTTTCAGTCTGAATTAAGTTTAAAAAAAGAAAAGTTTCATTGAACCGGTCTAAGAAATTACTTCTTTGGCGGCACCAGCAATACCGGAATTTTTGTGCCCTTGATAACTTCATTTGAAACACTTCCTACAAAAACTTCATAAAGCGTACTGTGATTAATCAGTCCGAGAATAATCAAATCAACATGGTGTTTTGATGCCACATTCAAAATTTGTTCATGCGGTTTCCCGGTCAGTAAATGGACTTCACACAACAAACCTGCATTTGTAAATTTTGATTTGAAAGAATTCAAAATATCCATTTCTCTTTCGTACTTAGACAAATTATCTGTCGATATATATTCAAGATCAGATCTGTCATCTTTTTGGTTTTTTTCAACTGCGGTAACATGAACCAAATGAACCTTAGACTCAAATGCTGTTGCAATCTCAATGGCTTTGGCAGCAACTAATTCTCCTTCTTTGTTGGAGTCAATTGGAACCAGAATCGTTTTCATATTGTGTATTTTGTTATAAAAATAATCAAATTAGATTTATCGGTACAAACTTTTTACAAATTAATTTAAACTGTATTCAGTACCGTCTTTTCCGTCTTTTAAATGAATCCCGGCAGCATCGAGTTCATCTCTGATCTGGTCAGAAAGACTCCAGTTTTTATCCATTCTTGCACGGTTTCTGATTTTGATAATCATCTGCATCAAACTGTCGATTTTATCAGAATTATCAGAAGTTTCAGACGAAGATTTCAATCCCATTACATCAAAAACAAAAGCTTTGATTGATTTTTCCAATAATTCAATAGCCGATGCTGTCAGTTTCTCAGTCCCGGATTTCGCTGCATTGATTACCCTGACCGCTTCAAAAAGATGAGCAATCAGTATTGGTGTGTTGAAATCGTCATCCATAGCCGAATAGCAATCATCCAGCCATTTTTGGAAATCAAAACCCGATTCAGAAGAGGGCTTAATAAATGTCAGATTTTTAATCCCTTACATCAAAGGGTTCAAACCTTTTTCGCTGGCAAGCATTGCATCATGTCAAATATCGAGTACACTTCTGTAATGTGCCTGTAGAAAACAGAATCTTATTACAGAAGGCGAAAACGGTTGTTCAAAAAAATCATTGTCGCCGTTTATGAGTTGCATTGGCAAAATATAATTTCCTGTCGATTTACTCATTCGCTGTCCGTTCATTGTCAGCATATTGGCGTGCAGCCAATATTTCACCGGTCCGTGACCGTGAACAGCTTTTGCCTGAGCAATTTCGCATTCGTGATGCGGGAATTTCAAATCCATTCCACCACCGTGAATGTCAAAAGTCTCACCCAGGTATTTGGTACTCATCACAGTACACTCAAGATGCCATCCCGGAAAACCTGCTCCCCACGGAGAATTCCATCTCATAATATGTGCGGGTGAAGCTTTTTTCCAAAGTGCAAAATCAACCGGATTTCTCTTTTCACCCTGACCGTCTAAGTCGCGGGTGTTAGTAATTAATTCTTCAATATTCCTACGACTGAGTTCACCGTAATTCAATCCTTTTTTGTTGTAAGCCTCTACATCAAAATAAACTGAACCATTTATTTCATAAGCCAAACCGAGCTCAAGCAATTGTTCGGTCAATTCTATTTGTTCAACGATATGACCGGTTGCAGTAGGCTCGATCGTCGGCGGCATCGCATTGAATGTTTCGAGTACCTTGTGAAAATCAACCGTATATTTTTGAACAATTTCCATCGGTTCGAGTTTTTCGAGTCTCGACTGTTTTACAAAACGGTCATTGTCCACATTTCCGTCATCGGTCAGGTGTCCCGCATCGGTGATATTTCTGACATAACGAACTTTGTATCCGAGATGAACCAGGTAACGATAAATCATATCGAAAGACAAAAAAGTACGGACATTTCCGAGGTGTACATTGCTGTAAACCGTTGGCCCGCAAACATACATCCCTACACTGTCCTTGTGAATGGGTATAAAATCTTCCTTTTCGCCGCTCAGCGAATTCAAAACTTTAAGTTTATTCTCTTTTAACATTTTTTGTCTTTATTCTTTTCTCTAATTAACTGCCGCAAGTCTTTTTTACACATGAAATTTAGACTCAACACCAATGTAGTGAAGAAATTCTCTTCTCGTATTTGGGTCGGTACCGAAAATACCTCCGAGTTCAGCTGTAATTGTGCTACTGTCGATATCTTTGATTCCTCTTGAATTTACACACAAATGTTTTGCATCGATTACACACGCCACATTTTCGGTCTGAAGTGCATCCTGCATCGCTCTGACAATCTGCATGGTCAGTCTTTCCTGAACCTGTGGTCTTTTTGAAAAATAATCAACAATACGGTTCATTTTTGACAAACCTATCACTCTTCCGCTTGATATGTAACCTATATGAGCTTTTCCCACAATTGGCAGAAAATGATGTTCACAGGTTGAATAAACCACAATGTTTTTTTCGACCAGCATCTGGTTGTATTTGTATTTATTTTCAAAGGTTGACATTTTCGGCATTTTGTCCGGCTTCAATCCACCAAATATCTCATTTACAAACATTTTGGCAACTCTCTTAGGAGTATTTTTAAGACTGTCATCGGTCAGATCCAGCCCCAGGGTTGTCATTATTTTTTTAAAATCCTCCTGAATTGATTCGATTTTTTCTTCATCACTCATCTCAAAGGCGTCTTTTCTCATGGGTGTATTGGTGTTTTCCGAAAAATGATCTTCACCAAAATCTTCAAAAATTTCTTTTTCTGACATTATAACTATTTTAAGAATGCAAATTTATTGAAACTTAGCCACATTTTAGTGTTTTTAAAACAGAGTTTTGCTGAATTAGCAAGTCATGTTTGTATATTTGAGAGCTAATTTGGAAATAAAATGAATCAGAAAATATACGGCGTTGACCACTGGTCATATTCAGACGCAATTGCTGTCTTAAACGGCAAAATCAGTGCAGTACTCAATGAACAGTCAATAGAACAAATCAAAAAATCTGCCCAGAATGTACAAACCATAGTGGATTCGGGCAAAACAGTGTATGGAATCAATACCGGTTTTGGACCGCTTTGCGATACCTTAATTTCGAAAGATGAAACCCGAAAATTACAAGAAAATCTCCTGATTAGCCATGCGGTTGGTGTCGGAAATCCGATTGACAAAAAGATTTCTAAATTGATGCTGATTACAAAAGCACACGCACTCGCCAAAGGTTTTTCGGGTGTCACACTCGAAGTGGTCGAACGGATTTTACTGATGATTGAAAAAGATATTATTCCGGTTGTTCCCGAACAGGGTTCTGTGGGTGCTTCTGGAGATTTGGCGCCACTTGCCCATTTGTTTTTGCCGTTGATTGGTGAAGGAAAAATCTGGGATGGCGATAAAATTATCAGCACCAAAGAAGCGCTTCAAAAACACGATTTACAACCGATTCATCTTTCTGCAAAAGAAGGCTTGGGACTGATCAACGGCACTCAGTTTATCTTGTCGCACGCACTGATTGGTTTGGACAAATTTAAATATCTGCTTGATCTGGCCGATGTGTCGGGCGCAATGAGCCTCGAAGCTTATTCGGGTGTGAAATCTCCATTTATGAAAGAATTGCACGAGGTTCGTCCGTATGAAGGAACCAAACTGGTTGCTGCCCGAATATGGGAATTGCTCGAAGGTTCAGAAATTATCGACAACGATGATTTCCACAGGGTTCAGGATCCGTATTCGCTCCGTTGTATGCCGCAGGTACACGGCGCTTCGAGAAATGCGTGGTTTCATCTGAGAGATTTGGCTGAAATTGAACTGAATGCAGTAACCGACAATCCGATTGTGCTTGACGATAAAACTGCTATCAGTGGTGGAAACTTCCACGGACAACCGATGGCTATGGTTTTGGATTACGGAACACTGGCAGCGGCCGAAATCGGAAATATATCTGACCGAAGAAGTTATTTGTTGATTGAAGGAAAATTTGGTTTGCCGAGATTTTTGAGTCCAAGTTCTGGTTTGAATTCAGGTTTTATGATTCCTCAATATACGACAGCTGCTTTGGTGACCGAAAATAAAACGCTTTGTTTTCCGGCTTCGGCAGACAGTATTCCTACCTCTATCGGTCAGGAAGACCATGTATCGATGGGCAGTATTTCGGGAAGAAAGTTCAATCAGGTACTTGGAAATTTAGAAAAAATACTGGCGATTGAATTAATGCTTGCCTGTCAGGGAATCGAATTCAGAAGACCGTTGAAAACCAGTCCGATACTTGAAGAAATTTATGCATTGGTTCGTTCAAAAGTTCAGAAATTAGAAGATGACCGGCTGATTGGTCAGGACATTGAAAAAATGGTTGAATTGGTTAGAGGTGATGAGTTGAAAGACTTAGTTAGGTGATTAATTGTTTTGACACTCGGTACTTGATTCTATTGTAATTTTTGAACCGAAGCACCTCCCTCCGCATTGAACCGAAATGATATTTGGCGGTAGTAATTTTACGCTAACGCAAAATCATCTTTACTCAATTTCAATTTAGGATTTTCTAACTTCTCAATTGTTGTTCTAATTTTAATCCTGTCAGATTGAGACAGAAATGTTGGAACTAAATCAGTCAAATCAATTTTTAACAGTCGATTAATTACAATCAAATCCTTCAAAGTAAAAGGACTTATTCCATTCATCAATTCTGATATATAAGATTTATTTTTATGACCCAATATTGCACCGAAATCTTGCTGTGTCAGATTTAGCTGTTTTAATTTTTTTCGGATGATCTCTTTCCTTTTTTGGATGAATAATCGTTCTTTTTCTGCAATTAATTCTGCAATATCACTTTCACGAAGCTTCTTGTCTGATATTTCTGATTCGGTATTCCAGTTTTGATTTTCATAAAGCTCAATTAAGTCTCTTAATTTTCTTCTCAACGATTTATATTCCGGATTTTCTTTTGAAAGAACGCGTAACTTTCTGTCAATGATTAATGCTCTTTCAAAGTCTAATTCATTTTTTATTTCTCCTGCCTTAATAAATTCTGATAGGTCAAATTGTGTGTTCATAATTTTATTTTTAAATCCATTCGTTAAACTGTAACCACTTTTTAATAGAATTTCTATTGTTTTTAAAAATCGTTTCGTACTGTTGATGTGTCCCTGCCCATACTACTGTGGCCTCTTCATCAGCAAACTCAATCAAAATCATTGTTCTGTGAATATTTATGTTGAAGAAATAAAACCCATCACTATGGACATTGTCTGCATCCGGTCTTGTTTTATTTATTTCACTTTGATCTTTCCAATAATTGTCTTCAATATCTTTAATTAACTGATCAATAGCTTTACTCAAGGGAATATTTCCTTTGTTTTTTCTTTTAAGCTTTTTCTAATATTTTCTTGTTGATCAGTCTCATTTACATATGCAAATTTATAATAAAGTTTGGATAATTACCGAACTTTAGAGGTTATTTCTCATTATTGTCAATGCTGAATATTGTCGTTCAGGCGAGTTTTACCATAAATTTTGAAACAAAGTTTTTAAGCTTTTTAATGAAAGATTACTTGTTATGCGGTCCGGCTTTTACTTTGTAGTTCCGAATTCAATAAGTTTTTCAAAATCTGTTTTCAATATCCATTTGTTGATGAATAGTTTCTAAAAAAGTTTAGCGATTAAAGTCTTTAACAAATCCGGATTTCTCACCTTTTTTAAGTTCTTTATAATACTCCCCAAAATTTGTACCACGGGTTAAGTTGAAAAAATGATTAATT
>CAYFWH010000131.1:0-6474 GCA_964346785.1 uncultured Weeksellaceae bacterium
ACTACACGGTTCCGCCTACAATTAGTCACTTTACAGATGATGATTTACTTGACCCTAAGGTTGATTATACCTTCAACAAGCCAGTAGAAAGAGAAATAAATGTTGCAATGAGCAACACTTTCGGATTTGGTGGTCACAACGCTTGTGTGGTGTTCAGAAAAATCACATGACATATGCTGCTGTGGCAAAAACTCAAAGAACTCTTTGCTAAAAAGGCTGATACAAACAAAAACAACCCCGAACTAAAAAAGTATTTGACTGAAATTTTCGGCATTAAACCCGGAAATATGTCTTATTACGAAACTGCATTTATTCACCGTTCTGCTCAGGTCAAAGATGAGGACGGAAATGATGTCAATTTTGAAAGACTTGAATTCCTCGGAGATGCTGTTCTGGGGCTTATCATTGCAGTATATATTTTTAAAGAAGCACCCAATAAGCAGGAAGGTTATCTGACCAAGATGAGGTCAAAACTGGTTTCCAGACAACAATTGAATCAACTTGGTAAAGAGCTTGGTCTGGCTTCAAGGCTCCATCCCGACGGAAATCCAAACCTTGGTGAGGACATCAATGGCAACCTTATTGAGGCTTTGATTGGTGCACTCTATCTTGATAAAGGGTTTATTTTCACTCAGGAATTTATATATAAAAATTTTATCGAAGAAAATATAGACCTTGACAAACTGGAAAGATCGGTTGCAAGTTTTAAAAGTATGTTGCTTGAATGGGCACAAAAAACTAAAAATAAAATAACTTTCAATACCTTTGAAGAGGAAGAACATGAAAAAGATTTGACTGTCTTCATTTCAGTAGTAAGATTTAATGACAATATTATATCAAGAGGCAGAGGGACATCCAAAAAGAAAGCAGAAGAAAATGCAGCAAGAAGAGCGTATTATACTTTGCACAATACAATTGAAAAAATAATATAGACCAGTGAAAATATTTGAGATTTGTGAGGATGAATTAATCAATTTTGAACTTTATGGATTGATTACGACTCACAATGATTCAATCCGTTTGGTTTATCAATTGAATATGGCTTTTGAAACTCGTTTTGAAAGATGTGAAGACCTTGAAATCATGATCGAAAATCAACAAACTTTCTTTCCAATGTTTGAATGGGAAGATACCGATAACGGACTGCATTTCAATTTAATAAAAAACACTGCCTACACATTGAAGAAAAATAAGAAGTCCGAAAGTCTGATTGATATGTTTGATTTGAATCCGCCACTTATTCCGGATTACAAAAAATATAATTTTCTGCTAAAAATCACTGAAGAAGTCTGGGGAGATTTTCCATTTCATGAAAATTCTTTTATACAAAACATCAGCAAATTAAAAACTGATAAATTGAAAATGATAGACAGACTTATTTTTTAATAAAAATTAATGATTTAGAATATGATGTATTACAACCCAAAATATTTAAAGAGAACGAAAATAGTAGCCACGCTCGGCCCTTCAACCGATGATGAGGAAATCCTCAGATTAATGATGGACAGAGGTGCTGATGTGTTTAGAATTAATTTTTCACATGCCAATTATGAAGATGTCGAAAAAAAGATAAAATTAGTCCATTCACTAAATGAGAAATACGGATACAATACCGCAATACTCGCAGATTTACAAGGACCGAAATTAAGAATCGGTGTTATGGAAGATGGCATAATCATCGAACCGGGTGATGTACTGACTTTCACAAACGAAGAAATAATCGGAAACCGTGAAAGAGTTTACATGAACTATACACAGTTTCCTAATGATGTCTCTCCCGGTGAAACAATTCTTGTCGATGACGGTAAAATCATTTTGAAAGTACTGAGCACCAATAAAAAAGATACAGTTACCGCAGAGGTTATTCAGGGCGGACCTCTGAATTCAAAAAAAGGAGTGAATCTGCCCAATACAAAAATTTCATTGCCTTCGATGACAAAAAAAGATATTGAAGATGCAAAATTTGCGATTAAACAGCAAGTTGACTGGATTGCACTTTCTTTTGTCAGAAAACCGAATGATGTCAGAGAGCTGAAACAGATTATCGATGAAAATACCGATTTCAAAATCCCGGTTATAGCTAAAATCGAAAAACCTGAAGCATTAGACAATATTGATGACATCATCAAAGAAGTTGACGGTTTGATGGTTGCCAGGGGTGATCTTGGCGTGGAAATGCCGATTGAACAAGTTCCAAAATTTCAGAAAATGCTGATTAGAAAAGCCAAACTAAACAGAATCCCTGTGATTGTTGCCACTCAAATGATGGAGAGCATGATAGAAAGTCTTACACCAACCCGTGCCGAAGTTAATGATGTTGCCAACGCTGTTTATGATGGTGCAGATGCAGTTATGCTGAGTGGTGAAACCTCTGTTGGCAAACATCCTGTTGAAGTTATAGAAACAATGACAAGAATTTTGCAGGGCGTTGAGGATTCTGATTTAATCAAGGTGCCGTCTCCAAAGCCAAAAGATAAAAATGAGAGATTTGTCACCAAAGTAATTTGCTATGATGCAGCAAAGATGGTGGCTACAGCAGGCGCAAAAGCTATTTCACTTTTAACTTATTCGGGTTATACCGCTTTTCAGATTTCATCTTATCGTCCGATAGCGCATATTCTGGTTTACACACCCAACAAAAGGATTGTTCGTGAGCTGAATTTACTGTGGGGTGTAAAAGCAATGTATTTTGATCCCGGTGAACAAAGCACTGATGCAACCGTGATTCAAGTCAACAGAATGGCGGTAGATAACGGTTTGGTTGATTGGGGAGATTATGTTATCAATCTGAACGCAATGCCTGTTTTTGAAAAAGGTGGAACCAATACTCTCAGGTTGACAACGATTTAATTTATTGTCAAAAACGACACAAAAATAAATCAAGTGCAGATTTTCTTTCGAAGCTCTGCACTTTTTTGATTTCAATTAAATATTTAAATTGGCTGAATTTCACTACCTTCGTTAGTATAACCAATCGTTTATAAAAATAAATCAAATGAAAATCCGATTTTTGATTCTCTTATTCATGCCATTTATTTTATCGGCTCAGCAACAAAAACCAAAAGCTGATCCTGAACATTATGCCTATCCGCTTGAGGAATATTATCAACCACTGCATATCAATGTTAATGCAGTTTTGCTCAAACGAAAAGACGGCAGTGGAAATTTTAATTTAAACAACAGAGAAGAAAAAGCATTGTTCAATGAATTTCTGGACAAAATAGCATCGACTTTTGTCAAATTCGAGAAACCCAAAGGCGACCTTTCAAAATGTGGCAATGTGACTGAATTTATCAGCGACTCAAAAATTAGACTGGACATCAATATCATAGAAGTAAAAAATGCGTATTACTGGAATTATCTGAATGGCGGTGGTAATCCTGAAAAAAAGAATTTCAAAGGTTTTATTCCTTCAGACAGCTGGTACATCAAACCACTTGATGATTCGATCTCTAAATTAAATATTCCAAGAGCAATGAATATGTATTTCACAACAAATGGTGAACGATTCGACGATTTGTACAGAAAAAAAGGAGAAGGATATGATTTGTCAGGAAATATGGCAGGACAATACCCAAATATTATGCAACTCGACAAATCTTCGCAGGTTCACATTCCAAATGTTTACACAAAATACATTCTGCAAAGATACTGGTCACCCGGACACTATAACACAACCTGGTCAGACACAAAAGGTTGGTGGCTGGCCGAAGCTATGGGTGCAGCTCATGAATTCGGGCACAACTTTGGTCTGGGGCATTCCAGTGAATACTACAGATCTAACGATTGTGATTTCACAATTATGAATCAAAAGGGTAATTCAAAAAAAAATTGGTTGCCACCAAATGAAATTAGAAAAATGCACTGGAATTTGAGTCGCTCCAATCTGATGCAGTTCGTCACACCCGAATCAGCTTACGGAGCCGTATGGAAACTGGACAAGGATACAGAATGGAATAAACCGAGAAGATTTTACCACAATTTTGAATTGGCTGCAAATGTTAGCCTGATTATTTCTGATTCAATTATTCTTCCGCCTCAATCTTACATTAAACTCAATAAAAACGCTAAAATCATCATCAGAGGGAAGGGGAAAATTGTTGATGCTTTTGGCAAAGAATACAAGAATTTCGAAAAACACAGAACGGCCGCTATAATCAAAGAAAATTAAATCTTTTTTGAACAGATTTCAACTTTGTAAGTAACTTCCGGATCTGAAAGCGGATTGAATTCATGAGTTTTGAAATTGCCTTTTATAAAGATTGCACACATTGTATTGGCAACAAAATACAGATGCTTGTGTAATTCTTCCGGCACAGCTTCCAGTATAGCGTGCATGGTCTCATAGCGCAGTGATTCAGGATTATATGCATAGTCATGCCAAACAACAATTGTGTTGTCATCTGTCAGAAATTGAAAAACATTTTGAGTGTCTGACTTGATGTAATCATGGTGATGATTGCCATCAATAAAGACAACATCGAATTTTTTATTTAAAGCTGCAAAATCAAACTTCTTTGAATCTCCGTACAACTGTGTTACATTTTCAATTCCTTTTGAAAAAAAGAAATGAGCTGATGCATATTCCTCAGAACCAAATATTTCAATCATTTCCTGATTCGACAGATTGAGCGTGAAACATTCTTTTGATACTTCAGATACATTTCGGACGCTCTCACCACGCCAGGTTCCAATCTCAAAATAAGTGCAGTCATTCTTGGATTCACAGAGTTTTTTGAGCAACGCTATGTCAGTTGGCAATGATCCGCCGCCCGTAAAAGAAAATGAGTTTAAAGACACTTTAAAATCAGTAAATAATTCATCCAACGACAAAACCGGAAAACCATTTTTCAGTCCGAACTCTGCCTCTACTCTATTTTTCCATACTCCGTTGTCATCAATTATTTTATTGAGTAAAGCAGGTTCTTTTATAATCTCAGCAAAAGCTTTAAATAATTTTTTAATTTTTGCCATCATCTAATTTTTTTAAATATAAATTAAAAAGCGTCATTGTAAATAATCCGGTAAATAAAAATGCAGCCGTCATTCCAATTGCAGCACCCATAATTCCATAAATCGGTATCAACCAAACTGATACTCCGATAACTATACCAATTGCAATCAGTGAGGCATAAGAATTCCAATGTGCTTTTCCGATTGCAGCTGACAAATTTCCATATAAATTCCGCATACACATATTACCGACTATAGCAGCCAAAATTATGAAAAACACCCAACCGTTTCCAGCGTATTGGTCACCATAAATTAACTGAACAATATAATTTTTAATAAAATAACCAACTACTAAGCACAAGATACCAAGCGGTATGAATATTTTATAATAATTTCGAATATAGAATTTCAGATAATTTTTGTTTTTATAATTTTCAGCCAGTTTCGGATAATCAGTTTGCATAAATATTAGCGGTAAAATCGCCAGATTCATCGGTAAGATTACAGCTGCTTTATAAACTGCAACCGAGCTTTCATCCAACATAATTCCAATCAGCATAAAATCCATTGAAAACAATAAATCAGAGAAGAAATAAGTTAAACTTGCATGAATTGAATAAGACCAGAACTCTTTCAAATTCAGATTCATCGACTTAAAGTTTTGAGTTTTCTTAGGCTTTTTAAAATACAGAAGTGAAAACCATGGCATCAAAGCAATCCCGGCCAAATAGCCAATTATTCCAAAAAAATAAGTGCCCACAGCAACCATTAGCAGACCCGCAACGCTAACTGTAATATTGAGTATTGAAAAAGTTTTGTTGTCCTTAAAAATGCGGTAATAACTCTGAATATAATTTTCAAAATAACCACCAATCATTCTGATTCCAAAAAACGCAATCACCAATCCTATTCCTTGATATTTAATCACATATAAATAACCGACAATTAAAAAACAAATTGTTACAAAAATATGATTGACAAAGCCCTGTCGCAAAACGAAAGCACTCAGTTTATCCTTGTCTTCATCGTTTTTTTGCAACACGCCAAATCGAAGCAATCCCTGATTTGAACCCATGCCTGAAAGCGTGGAAAAAACTGCAAAAACCGATAAAACAAGAACAATCAGACCATATTCATCTTTGGAGAGCAGCCTTCCCGCAATTACATGAGTCAAAAAAACCGAGATTTTACCAACAAAGATTGCTGAAAAAACGAACAAACCTTTGTTTTGAATAAATTCACGGATAAATCTGATCAGTTCATTCATTGAAAAAATCTTTTGGCATACGCAATTACAGTCAAAACTCTCACTTTTTCGTCAAGACCACCCGCCTGATACAATTTCGCCAAATCACTTTTCAATTCTGTGTTTTCTATTAATTCCAGATTAGCTTTAAAATAATTGTCAAAAAACGAAATCATCTCCGGACTTCTTTTGTAATAATACTCATAATTCGCCATGACTGATTTTTCTTTCATCAAACCAAGTTTGGCTGTCAGAGCTATGTAGGCTGTTTTCAC
>CAYFWH010000132.1:0-6103 GCA_964346785.1 uncultured Weeksellaceae bacterium
AGATATTTGTTACAATTCTTTCAATTTTCAATAGAAAAGAAATAGTTCCTTTCATCTCGGCAAAAGATCATAAAAAGATAGGAGAAGGAGAAACCGGGTTGAATACCGGAGGAATGGGAGCTCTGGCACCAAATCCACATTTAAAGGAAAAGCATTGTGAAGAATTCTTAAAAGAAATTTTGCAACCTACTCTCAACGGAAAAAAAAAAAAAAAAATGTTTTTTTCGGGTGTTATCTTTTTTGGCTTGATGATTAATTCAAAAGGTGTATATCTACTCGAATACAACTTAAGACTGGGTGATCCTGAAACTCAGGTTTGTTTGCCTTTGCTTGAAAATGATTTGTTTGAAACTGTTATGAAATCCAACAGGGGAGAGCATTTTGAACTAAATTTCTCTAACAAAAAAGCATGCTGTGTGGTGATGGTATCCGGTGGATATCCTTTGAATTATGAAAAAGGTTTTGAAATTAGAGGATTAGAAAAACTGGAATGCCCTTATTTTGTTGCAGGCGCAAAGGACGCAAATGGTAAAATATTGACTTCCGGCGGAAGAGTACTAAATATCGTTGGAATCGGAGAAACCGCTGAAGAGGCGAGAGAACAGGTATATGAAAACATCACTAAAGTTCATTTCGATTACCAATATTACCGAAAAGATATTGGGTTAATAGAATAAAATTACATTTTATGAATTTTTGTTGTGTAATTTGAAATATTAATTAACTTTGCATTTCAAAGTACTTTTATGAAAAATAAAAATTATGATGATTTAAAAGCAATCCGTTCCATGATGGAACAGTCATCAAGGTTTATATCATTGAGCGGTTGGTCGGGTATAATGGCAGGGATTTATGCATTGATTGCCGCCGGAATTGCCCGTTATTTATTGAATGACTTTATTATATCCTCAGGAATAGAAGTAGGGGACAAGCTAATTATTCAACTATGTGTACTTGCTTTTGTTACTTTAATTTCAGCTGTCGGAACCGGTTTACTTTTAAGTATTCGTAAAAGTAAAAATCACAATTTGAAAATTTGGTCGAAGCCTGCAAAAAATATGTTGATTCATTTAAGCGTTCCGTTAATAGCCGGAGGACTTTTTGTAATTGCGCTGTATATCAATTATTCAAATATCATTCTTGCTGCACCCGTAACACTGATTTTTTACGGACTCGCACTGGTCAATGCAAGTAAATTCACATTTCAGGATGTGCTTTATCTCGGGTACTGTCAGATTGCGTTGGGAATTATTGGCCTGTTTATACCCGGATATGGTTTACTTTTATGGGCAATAGGTTTTGGCGTGCTGCATATTATTTATGGAATTTTAATTCAAAGAAAATATCAATAATTTTGAATCAAATGGACATTCAAAATTTAAATAAAGAATTTGAAAATCGAATCCGACTTGGGATTATGTCGATATTGATTGTAAATGAATGGGTTGTATTTAACGAATTAAAAGAACTCCTCAATGTATCTGACGGAAATCTTGCAAGCCATATTAAAGGATTGGAGAAGGCTGAATATCTTGAAGTTAAAAAAGAATTTATAGCCCGAAAACCTCAAACGAGTTACAGAATTACACAATTAGGCAGACAGGAATTTACAAGACATATTGATCAGCTTGAAAAAATCATTAAACGAATATAATTTTTTTATCCATACACTTTGAAATGCAAAGTACTTTTATAATTAACAAATATGAAAACAAAACAAAATTTTATTTATCTGGTATTAAGCATTACTGCTTTTGTCATTTTATTTTACAATCAGAGAATTGGTTTAAACTTTGGTATTCTCGGACTTCTGATTTGGGGACTGACTCATTACAAATTCAGAAAATCAAAGAAAGGGAAGAGTTATTGGATTCATTCAATTTTTATTTTCATTGCCTGTGCCGGACAGATGTTATATTCAGATCTATATTCTTTTTTCGCTTTATTTTTCTCTCTTATATCCTACGGAATTCATGTTCAGCACAGTGAACTCAACTTCGTACTTTATCCTTTGATTACAGGTTTGAATTACATATCTTTTCCGGTTCGAATTTTCACAAACAAATGGATTCCTACAAATAAGAGCAAAGAACGGTTTTTAATGAGAAAATTCTTGAGTTTTATACTTTTCCCATTGTTGATTTCAATCATTTTTCTAACTGTTTATTCTTCTGCAAGCCAAACCATGACAGATTTTTTTGTGAATTTTAAAATTGATTTAAATTTTCCTGAACTTATATTTTTGATATTTTTTGGTTTGTTTTTATTTTTTAATTATTGGCTGTTGTTTGTTCAAAATAGCATCATTAAATACAATCAAAAGCTAAAACCGGAGTTTGATGAAAACAATCGGAGCCAAACAATTCTTTCAGCTAAAACAATTGACATCGATATTCAAAGAACGAGCGGTGTTATAACTATGAGTTTACTGAATGTGATTTTACTGGTTTTTGTAATCATTTATAATTACGAGCAGTTTTTCATGGATTTGGATATCAACCGACTAAGTGTTGACACACATACCAGAGTCAACAGCATCATTGTTTCTATTGTCTTGGCGATTGGTATTATTTTGTTTTATTTTCATTCGTATTTCAACTTTGATTCAAAAGCCGGGAAACTGAGAAAGTTGAGTTATTTATGGCTGGTTTTGAACACAATATTGGTTTTATCTGCATTTATTAAAACGATTGAATACATTAATTTCTATGGACTTACCCATAAAAGAATTGGCGTTTTGATATTTTTGGGTTTATGCTTCACAGGAATGTTTTATTCATTTATTAAAATTCTAAAGAAGAAAACCAACTTGTTTTTAATCAACAAAATGGCTTTTGTATTCTATTCTGTATTTGTGCTGTTAAGCGTTGTAAATTTCAGCTGGATTGTTACAAAATACAACCTTAAGTACATTGAAAATGTTGATTACAATTATCTCACGACTTTGAATTACAATTATAAAATACTTTCCGAAATTCCTGAAAAAGACAAAGAAAAAGTCGATTTTAAACTCGAAAAATATGATTATGCACAATACCGTATGATGAAAAGACCATTTTTGTCGCAAAATCTTTATTTCAGATTTTTTGGAACAGCGGATTAATTTCTTGTTATTTATGAGTTTAATGTAAATATAATTTGATTATTTATTTCACAATTGCTGCATTTATACTCAGTGGAACTTTACTCTAACCTATTTAATTCACCAATCCTTTTTGGGGTTTACAAATACGCTGATAAACAACATCATATAAAGCAAAATGTGTTTTATTATAAATTGAACACATACTTCAAATGAATTTTTGAAACGACTCGAATTGTCGTTTGTCTGTTCTATTATTGTGAAATATTAATTATTTAATCATTAATTTTCTTAAATTCGAAACCATGATACAGACCAATAATGTACATTTAAAATTTGCAGATTATTTCAACAACAAAGAGATGCTGCCTTATTTATATATGCTGTCCAAAAAACTTGCTGACGGCAGTGTATGTTTTAATTTGGATGATATTGACTGGCAAAAACTTAAAGAAGAAGAAACTGCTTTGTCTGATTTTAAAATAATTTCCACCGAAGATTTAAAAAAAAATGAACTCGTTTCTGACGGTCAAACCAAAAAACCATTGGTTTTGGACAACAACAGACTTTATTTGCAACGATATTACAACTATGAAACCCGTGTTCTTCAGAAAATAGAAGCTTTAATCGACGATGAGAATTGGAAAGAAACCGGTCAATCGCTTGAAAAAATTAAAGATGAAGTTCTGGGATTATTTTCAGAAAATACAAGTGGTCAAACAGATTGGCAGGCAGTTGCTGCAATCTCAGCTGTGCTGAATAAATTTTGTATCATCACAGGCGGTCCGGGAACGGGTAAAACAACTACGCTTGCTAAAGTTTTATCGCTGCTTTACAAAATCAATCCGGATATGAAAGTCGCTCTGGCAGCACCAACCGGAAAAGCCGCCCAGCGAATGAGTGAATCTTTGAAAGAATCAGCAAAGAATTTCCCTGAAGTCGCATCAAAATTTGAAATGCTTGAACCTTCAACAATACATCGATTGCTCGGCTACATTAAAAACAGTATTTATTTCAAACACAATACTGAAAATCCGCTGAATTACGATTTGGTAATCGTTGATGAATCATCGATGATTGATTTGGCGTTGTTTTCTAAATTACTGGATGCAATCGGTCAGAAAAGCCGTCTGATACTCGTTGGTGACAAAAACCAGCTGGCATCGGTAGAGGCGGGGAGTCTGTTTGGTGATTTATGTATGTCGCAACAAAAACTAAATGTTTTCAGTCCGGAAAGAATTGAGTTTATCAATTCATTTTTGAGCAATCAAAATTCAAAAATAAGCTCAGAAAAAACTGTAATAAGCAAGCACCCACTTTTTGAACATATCATTGAATTAAAACATTCATACAGATTCGATGGTAAAGGTGGGATTGGTAAATTCAGTAAGGCGATTATTGAAAATCAATCCGAAGAAATCAGCAGTTTTTTTGAAAATAAAGATGACCAGATACTGATTGACACTGATTATTCAAATGAGATATTTGAAAAATTTGCAGAGAATTTCTTTACATACATCGATGAACCAGATATTGAAAAAGCATTACAAAAACTTAATAATCAGCGAGTTTTGTGTGCTGTAAGAGAGGGTGAAACAGGTGTTTATGAAATGAACAGAAAAGTTGAAAGGTTTCTTTATAAAAAATCAAAAATTTCTCCCGGCGGTCAGTTTTACGAAAACCAACCGGTGATGATTACATCAAATAACTATGAACTTGGACTTTTCAATGGTGATACAGGAATTGTGAGAAATCAAAAAATATGGTTTCAATCTTCAGATTCAAAAACGATTAAATCTTTTCCGACAGCTTTTATCGAAAATGCAGAAACTGTTTATGCAATGACCATTCATAAAAGTCAGGGATCTGAATTTGAAAAAGTTTTGTGTGTATTGCCCGAAAATGAGCAAATCCAACTAATGACCGCTGAATTACTTTATACGGCTGTTACCAGAGCTAAGGAAAAAGTAATTATTCAATCAAGCCATGAACATATATTAAATTGTGCTTCTAAACATGTAGAAAGAAGTTCAGGTATCAATTACAGATTTAAAGGTTAATTATATAGTTGTGTAATTTTATTACGCTGAAAAATAGTGCTTTTCAAGAATAATTCTTTTGATTCAAACTCAATAACAATTCATAAAACAAATTATATGTGAAGTCCTATAATTTATATTATGTTAAATAGAATTTTTAAAAAACTCTGAAATCCTTTACCCTATACTAAACTCTCAATTTCTAATTAATTAAGCAAGTCCCTCTTTTGGTTCGAGACCGATAAAAATCAAAAGACCTCCTTTTTCAAATTCGATTTCAACCGTATCCTCAATTGCAGTATTTCGAATTCCGATTCTGTCTGTCATAATTAAATCTTCATTGTTCAAAAGATATTGTAATCCTCGGGTTGTAATATCTTTTGTGTATGGAAATGGATACAACGAAATTAATCTGTCTTTGTATCCCTGTAAAGTCGTTTGGTTATCTGCAAAGAAATAGAATGAATAATCATCAAAAAATAAGATATTGATTTCGTCTTTGTATTTATAAGCTACTGAAAGATTTCCCAGAAAATGATCCTGTTCTCTGCCACTGCCGCCATAAACATGAACTTCATCAAAATTTCTTTCAATCAGAATTCTGAGCGATTTCTCAAAATCTGTATAATCCTGATCGGGTGTTTCAATAATTTCAACACCTTTATCGACTACTCTCGTGTCAAAACCATCAAAATCACCACTCACCACATCCGGCACTATTTTTTTTGAATACAAAAAGAAATAAGCGCTGTCTGTGCAGTATATTTTATCGAATCCGCTCAAATCGGGTAAATTCGCAGGCGGTTGTCCGCTTATAAAAAGTACAGCTCTATTCATAATCCGGCAACCATAGGATTTCCTGATGACCTGCATCCTTTGAAATCTTTCTTGAAAGAACAAAAAAGAAATCAGACAATCTGTTGAGATATTTGACCGGTTCATCCCTTATTTCTTCAACTTCGCTCAATGCAACACAAATTCT
>CAYFWH010000132.1:6113-6464 GCA_964346785.1 uncultured Weeksellaceae bacterium
ATCGGCACTGGGGTGACTGAGCAGATCCCAAATTTCCGCCCGGAATAATAAAATGCCTGAGCGGTGGCAGCTCCTCCTCTATTTGATCAATCCATTTTTCGATTTGTTCAATATCTTTCTCCTGAATCACTTTGGGCAATCTCGGTTTTCCGTTGGCAAGCGTCATTTTATCGGCTGGAGTTGCCAGTTCAGAACCCAGATAAAAAAGCATGGTTTGAATCTGAAACAGAATTTCATTGAGATCGTCACCTATATTATATGATCTGATCATTCCAATTCCTGAATTTAATTCATCATCCGTACCGTAGGCATCAATTCTGATATGATTTTTGGGAACTCTAACACCTCCCA
>CAYFWH010000133.1:0-4948 GCA_964346785.1 uncultured Weeksellaceae bacterium
AGTCAACTATCGGATTGATTGATTTTCCGGTTGATGCATCAATATTTAATTCAGAAATCTCAGTTTCAGACAAATTAACCGATGGTTTTAAAATTCCTTTAAGTGCTATATTTGCAGGCGCTTTCCAAATTCCGCTTTTTGTATCTGCCGACACCATTGCTCCTGCCACCCCCGCACCCGGCGGAATCGCATTTTCATCTGTTGTGTTGCTCATGTTAAATCCCGATTCTGAGTGACCTGACAAAACGACCCATGGATAATAAGCAGCAGCATAGTCGAGATTAACACTTCCTGAAAATCTTTTGAAATTGAATATCGGTTTTGATGTCGAATTTACCGGCTGGTCACCATCCACCAAATCAAGTATCGCAAAACAATTACCAAGTTCTGCCGCTTTTTTCATCATTTCCGAATGAACGCTTCCGGCTTCAAACGATTTCAAACGAACGGTTTCAGGTGCAACAAGTAAAGTCGGGTAATCAAATTTTGATAATTTCTTTAATCCGTTAATGAAATCCGATTTTTTAAAAACCGGATTTTGGTAGTCGATTTTTCCGATTGACAATACATAAGCTTCTTTACCGCCATTTTCATAAAATAAACGAATTGAAGAATAGAGTAAATATGTCTTATGTGATTTTTTTCCGAATTTTCTTTCATAATCTTTTACAGAATTTATTTTTTCAAGCCGAAACGAACTTTCACCGGAGTTTGACTGATTATTTTCAGTGTAACCCAAAAACACAACTCTTGTATTGATGTCTTTATTAAATTGCTGACCTGAGACAATTGCTGCAAAAGAAAAGATAATAAATACAGCTACAATCCTAAATTGATCAAAACAGATTCTACTTTTAACTTGAATTTTCATTTAGTTGAGATTTTTAATAATTCTCTAAAGATAAGAAAAATTCAATCGATCAAATCAGATGCATTTAATAACACAAAAAAAGGTCAGAAAATTAGTCCTGCCTCAGTTTTTATCTATTGAAATCAATGGCTACTTCTTTATCGGTTTAGAACCAATAAGCCATCTATAAAGATATTAAATGAAATATCATAAATGTCTCTAATCGCTTCGATATCTGAATTTGGAGTCACCTGGAATTTTTTACCATCAATTATTACATCAACTCTTTTAAGAGTGACGGTAATCTTTTTATTTTTCAGCGCCATTTTGTGCTGATTTAAGTTGAATTAATTTTTAATCTGATTATTTCCAACTGATTTATAAAAACAATTTAACGAAACAAAAAGAGGTCGGAATTTTTCCAACCTCTAAATAAATTTCTAAAAGTTCAATTTACTTTTTTATCGGATCGACATTGAGATATGACTTAAACAGTGTGTCAACATACAATAAAACCTGGGCATCATACAACTGAGAAAATTCAGGAATTGCATTATCTTTTGATATATTTTAAATTTTCATATTAATTTTGAACCAGTAAAGCAGTTAATCGAAAAGCAATAATTACCTTATTTACAAAATCTTAATTTAATTAAAACCTCCAAATCATCTTTTATTAACAGTCAAAATTTCTTCTGATCTTAGCAGCAATTTTCATTGGTTGTTTTTGATTTTTTGAATCAGACAGAAAAAGATAATAATAAGATTCTTCGTAATCTGTACTCAAATCAATAAAAAAATCAGGAATACCATCATTGTTCAAATCTGCTGCAGAAATAATTTTTGGTACGCTGTCATCAAATTCTTTAGTTTTAAAAATCTCAGTTTCCTTTCCGTCTGAATTTATAAAAACCAAACTGTAATTTTTAATTTTATCTGCATAAGGATTACCTTCTGAATCCTTCATTATCTTATTTGACCAATTTTGTTCATTTGCATCATAATTTAAAATTTCTCCTTTGGGGACCAGTTGGAATCTGTTATCAGACAACTGAATATTCACTTCATTTCCTGGCAGTAAATTCAAATCAGACATCAAAATTTCAGAATATGGATTGAATTCTTTGAAACTGGTGAAAAATAAAACCGCATTTTCATTATCCGATGAAATTATCATTACCTGATCTCCACTACAATCATCCTCACCATAAGAAACATTAATCTTTGATTGACTTATTCGCCACTTTCCGTTTTCATTGTCCAGCATCATCCAGTCTTTATTTTTCACACTCGGGTATCCATCCGACTTTCGGTAACTACCGGGAATCAACAGTTCAATTTTAGCAAAACTCGGTTCATCTTCAATAATTGAATTTTCAGAAATATTCGCTTCGTCTTCTGATTGAACAATGTTTTTTTCTTTGTCCGGATTATTTTCACAAAAAGAAAAAATCAGTCCCAGACTTAACATAAAAATCAATTGATAGTTTTTCATAGTTTAATGTATTAGAACACAAATCTAAAATTTTGTTTTCTATAAAAACATACCCTAAACAGGGGAGATGTTCAATTTATCTCTAATCGAATCCTGTCATTAAAACTTGTTTTTTAACGGGATTTATACTTTTTACAGTTCTTTTATATTATTTTTGACCAAATGAATACAGAAAACGAACTTCAGAAACATCCGGGAATCAGAAAACTGATTGCTCAAAACTGGCTGAGTGCATACAGTTGGGTGCTGATTGTCAACGCAATATATATTCTGCTTTTCTTTTTAATCATGATAATTTTTAACTGATGCATCAGATTGACTGGCTGATACTTATTGGATCTCTTTTATTTATCGTTTTTTACGGAACATGGAAAACCCGTAAACAAAATACAATGAAAGAATTTCTGAAAGGTGATGATGCCAACTGGCTTGGCGTCGGACTTTCAGTTATGGCAACTCAGGCAAGTGCAATCACTTTTTTATCCACGCCGGGTCAGGCATTTCACGATGGGATGGGTTTTGTTCAGTTCTATTTCGGACTGCCAATTGCAATGGTTATCATCTGTTTGATTTTCATACCGATATACAGAAAACTAAATGTTTACACTGCCTACGAATATCTCGAAAGTCGTTTTGATTTGAAAACCAGAACACTTACCGCAATGCTTTTTTTGATTCAGCGCGGACTTTCTGCCGGAATTACAATTTTTGCACCTGCAATTATTTTATCGGCAGTTCTTGGATGGGATTTACTCTGGATGAATATTCTGATTGGCTCAATGGTCATTGTCTATACAGTTTCGGGCGGAACCAAGGCGGTAAATGTTACCCAAAAGCAACAAATGGCGGTTATGATGGGCGGAATGGCGGTCGCATTTATTATACTGATGATTGAACTTCCTTCCGGAATAAATTTTTCGAATGCTATGGAAATAGCTGCTGCCAGCGGAAAACTCGACATTCTTGATTTTTCTTTTGATTTTGACAACCGATATACTTTCTGGAGCGGAATCATTGGCGGTACTTTTTTATCACTGTCTTATTTTGGTACAGACCAAAGTCAGGTTCAAAGATATTTGTCGGGCAAGTCTATCAGACAGAGCCAGATGGGAATGGTTATGAATGGTTTTCTAAAAGTACCGATGCAGTTTTTTATTCTTTTTGTCGGTGTGATGGTTTTTGTTTTTTATCAGTTCAATTCATCTCCTCTGAATTTCAATCCGGTCGCAGTAGAAACTGTAATGAATTCAAATCAATCCGAAAACTATTTGGAAATCGAAAATGAATTAAATCAAAATTTTGAAAAAAAGAGAAATCTAATTACTGAATTTAGTATTGCTGACAAAGACACCCGAAAAAAATTAGAAAAAGAGATTTCTCATGCAAATCAAAAAGACCGTGAGCTCAGAGACCGTGCACAGAAAGTAATTAAAACAGCTGACTCTTCAGTCGAAACCAATGATAAAGACTATGTTTTCATTCATTTTGTACTGAATCATCTGCCACGGGGAATCATCGGCTTGATTCTGGCAATGGCGTTGAGTGCTGCCATGTCTTCGACCGCTTCAGAATTAAATGCGCTGGGTACAACAACGACCATTGATTTGTACAGAAGAAATATCTCAGGGCGAACCGAAAAACATTATTTGAAAATGTCAAAATGGTTTACATTGCTTTGGGGTGTACTCGCTATTTTATTTGCAAGTGTTGCCAATCTTTTTGACAACCTCATTCAACTGGTCAATATCATCGGCTCAATTTTTTATGGCAATGTGCTCGGTATTTTTCTGCTTGCATTTTTTGTAAAATCTGTCAATTCAAATTCGGTGTTCATAGCTGCAATCATCACCCAGGCCATAGTGATTGCAGGCTGGTGGTTTGATTGGATGCCTTATTTGTGGCTCAATCTTTTTGGTTGTGCGCTGGTTATGACAATTGCATTTATTTTACAGGAATTCATAGGCAACAAAAATACTGAGGTTGAGGATTTAGAAAATATTGGTGAAAATTAAATTCATCAATTAAAAAGGTTAATTTTACATAAATTAGAAATTATGAAAACAGTTATTTCATTGTTCACATTGGTTTTCTGTCTGGCAGCATTTGGTCAACAAACTGATTTTGAAGCACCTGATTATCAGCAAATCGAGAAAAATATCAAAAATAAAAAATCAGAATTTTATTACCCTGATTTGCTCGAAAGATTTGAAAAACGAGATACTTTACTGACCGATGAGCACTACGATCATTTGTATTATGGTTTTGTATTTGATGAAAGATATGCACCTTACTTTCGGGATCAAAGAGAAAAAGAAATACAGGAATTCTATAACAAAGACAAATTGAGCTCAGACGAAAAATCTCAGGTTTATGAATTGATTGATCAGTTGCTTAAAGAAAATCCTTTTAATTTGAGTGTAATGAATTTTCTGTTTCAATTAAAGTTTGAAAATGGTGAGCAAGAGGAAGGCGACAAAGTTCTGAAGAATTTGATCGGGATTCTCAGAACCATAATGTATTCAGGAAATGGTGAAAGTTGTGAGACTGCTTTTCATGTTATCAGACCCACCGATGAATATGCTTTTATGGGTATGTTAGGATTT
>CAYFWH010000133.1:4958-6341 GCA_964346785.1 uncultured Weeksellaceae bacterium
GCGTTGATTGGCAACTGCGATTTACAGAATATTGCTGAAAACGAAGATGGAATCACAGAAATTTATTTCGATATCAGCAAACCATTTAAGAAACTCGGAGATTCATTAAGGTGAAAATCAATCCTTAAAAGGAATTTTTAACTGAATACTCATTTTTTTCTTTTTTTCGGTATTCAGATTGGACAGCGACAAACCCAACAACCGCACGGCGTCCGGATAAGGTCTCTGTCGCCACAGAATTTTGGCAATCGAAAGTAAACTTTCTTTACGGGTAATAAAATCAAGCTCTGTTTACTTCTGGTATATTGAGAAAAATCCTTGTACTTAATTTTCAAAGTCAGCGTTCTTCCTTTGATTCCCGAACGATGCATTCTGAAGTGAAGTTCATCAGAAATCTCAGCTAATTTTTCAAAAACTTCATTCTCGCTCTGTATATCATCCCAAAAAGTTTCTTCAACTGCCAGACTTTTTCTGATTCTGTTGGGGTTGACTTCCGACAAATGGATTCCTCTGACTACATTGTAAAAATGCTTTCCGTTTTTACCAAAAAGCTCAGTCATTTCCTTCAGGCTTTTTTGCTTTAAATCTCTTCCGTTAAAGATTCCGAGGTTTTTCATTTTTGAAGCAGTCACCTTCCCTACTCCATAAAATTTCTCGATTTCAAGATTTTCCAGAAATTCTATTACCTGTGTCGGGTGAATAGTTTTCTGACCATTTGGTTTATTGATATCTGAAGCTACTTTTGCCAAAAATTTATTGATTGAAATTCCGGCAGAAGCTGTTAATCCCGTCGTTTCAAAAATCTTTTTCCTGATTTCAGTCGCAATCTCATTGGCAGAATCAATACCTTTTTTATTTTCGGTCACATCCAGATATGCTTCATCCAAAGAAAGCGGTTCTACTTTGTCGGTATATTCAAAATAAATCTTCCGTACTTGTTGTGACACTTCTTTGTAACGGTCAAATCTTGGTTTGACCAAAATCAAATGAGGGCATTTTTCAAGCGCAGTTTTTGTAGGCATTGCCGAATGAACACCATATTTTCTGGCTTCATAACTCGCAGTGGTTAGGACACCGCGGTGCAATCCGCCAACCGCAATTGCTTTTCCTTTCAATTCAGGATTGTCATTCTGCTCGACAGATGCATAAAACGCATCCATGTCAACATGAATAATCTTACGAATCGGAAAGTCCATTCCGCTAATTTACAACAGGATTTTTAAAAAAGTGTTCTCAATCCTACCCAGGAAATGATTTTTTCTTTTTCAACTCCAGAAGGAGCATCAAGTTGAGTTCCCAAAGAAGCCATCAGAAAAAAACATTCGTTTAACTCCTGACGAAAACCAAAATTCATAAATCCATTTTGTCCTGTTACCAAATGAT
>CAYFWH010000134.1:0-6324 GCA_964346785.1 uncultured Weeksellaceae bacterium
ATTTGTATAAATTTGAAAAATTAATTCAACTTAAATCAGCATAAGAGTGGTACAGGGAATGGGTAGTACTATAGAACCTTTTGACAATATTCTAATAATTATACCAAATGTTTGGAAGAGTGGATATCTATATGAACAAAAATCTTATTATAATATGAAGTTTGATATCGTTAATGGTGGTTGTAATTGGGGTTTATTTGAATGATAGCTTAATTATAAAAAATAATAAGTTATTGAGATCGGATGGCAGTACATATAAATTAAGTTTTTAAATCAAAAAAACAAGATATGAAAAAAATATTGGCAGTTGCCCTTTTTGTGATTTGTCTCACAAGTTTTGGTCAGGTAACCAAGGAAATAATAAAAGATGTCTTTGTGACATTTCCTGTGGAACCTGAACGAATCCAACATGAGAAAGGACAATTGGAATATGAAATTTCAACCGATGATTATCTCTTGTCAGTTCAAATTTCTGAAAATGTCTTACCAAATTATTCAGAATATAAGGAATTTAAGAAAAGTGCTACTCCGGCTCAAATTGAAGAACTTGAAGGAGATTTTATTGATGGTTATATCCAATATTTAAATGGCGAGAATTTTGAAAAATCCAATTTTAAACTTGGAAAATATTTTGGCCGCAATGTAAAAGCCGAAGTTACTTTTCCTGAAATAGAAGTTCCGGTAAAAAAAAGATTAAAGTTTATTTTCATAAATAATACAATGGTAGTGTTAGAAGGTGGTTATCTTTACGAGTCTGAAGCTGCAAACCAAGTTATAAGCACCTTTTTAAATTCATTAAGATTAAAATAACTGATTTCTTAGATAGTTAAAGTCACTCCCCTATTCTCCCTTTCAGTTCTTTATTTTCCTCTTCTGATTTTTCAATCGAACTCAGGCTGTCAGACTGAAACAAAAAATATCACTATTACCGTCTGCTTTAGCAGACGGACAGCAGATGAACTTACATGCCGGCTTTAGCCGCATAACAGATTAAATGTGGCTAAAGCCATTTTTGATTTTTAATTTTTTCCGTTGGCTAAAGCCAAACGGCAATAGACAATATCAAACTCTTAAAAATTGTTTAAATTTGACCGATGAAAGTTTTGAATACTATATTGGCTTTTTCGACTGTTTTATTTATTGGTTGTAATAAAAAAATTAATCAACCTGTTTTAGAAAAAGAGAAAACTACATTGTTCAAAATAAACAAAATAGATTCAATAAATAATTATTATTTAATATACTCTCTAAAAGGAAATAAAAAATACAAGATTGTATCTAAAAAACGCACAACAGAGTTTGTAAAATGTAAGGGTTTTTTAACAGAGAATAGTTATTACAATTTTGAATTAGAAAACCTTATCCCAGAAGAAGAAAGTTCAAATCCTCTTGAGAATAAACCCTCTTTCCCAGTTTTAAGTTGTTATTTGTTTGATGATGATACTAAGATTTGTGAAGAGGTTGAAATGGAAATTTTATATAAAGCGAAAAACTTAAAAGGCTTATGTTTAGAATAGTTAACGCTGGCTAAAGCCTAATGGCAATAAATAATATTATGAAAAAAAAGCTGACAAAACTCCTTTTATATAGTATAGGCGCTATTGTCTTATTTTATGGTTCAATTTGGCTGTTATTCAAATATAGCGAAGCTTCTCCTAAATATTTTACTGTATATGCAGAGGGTTTTAATGAAAATTCTTTTAATAAAATATCTATTGGAGATGATAGCGAATTAGTTGAATCTTTAATAGGGAAACCCTTATCTGAATCCACTAATAATGTTAATCCGGATAGTATAAAAGTTGCTTATTGGTATACCAAAAATAAATACTATGGTTTTTCGTATGACTTAATTTATATTTTATTCTATGATAATAAGGTGTCGGATATTGAAAGAATGATAATAATGGATTAAATATCAGGGTAATGTGACAATATTTGCTCTGTCAAACTCAAATAAAAAAATGGTAGTATTCCAGATGTGTGAGCAGTGAAAAGCGAAACCATATATTATTGATAATCAAATCATAAAATAAACGAAGCCCGGAAATTAATCCAAACCTCGTTTTACCCGTTAAAATGCTTCTCTGACAATCGATTCAGGTTCAACCCCTAAGCTGTCAAGATGTTTCATCACTGCATCCATCATAGGATCAGGACCGCAGAGATAATAGTATTTTAATTTGTCGTCTGAATATTTTTTAATCATTTCTGCATTCAGATAACCATGTTCATAGCCTTCTGCTTTCTCTTCAGACAATACATTGATGAAATTATCTCCAAGTAAATTTTCAAAATAATCTTTCATAATGATGTCTGCACGGCTTCTGTTTGCGAAAATCAGCTTGTTTCCACCAATTTTATTTTCTTTTTCAAGTTTTCTCAAGATCGCTGTAAATGGTGTTATTCCGGCACCTCCGGCAATGAAAATACCATCGCCTTTGTAAGAGATATCACCAAAAACTTCACCAATCAACAATTCGTCATCCGGTTTAAGTGATAGCAATTGTTCAGTCACTCCGTGATGAGAAGGATAGGTTTTGATATTGAATTCTATGTAATCTTCTTCCGGCAGTGAGACAAAGGTAAAAGGTCTGGCCTCATCCTCCCAGCCTTTTTTATTGATAGAAACATCCACTGCCTGACCTGCATGATAAGAAAGGTCAGCCGGTCTTTCGCTTACAATTCTCAGAACATCATGGGTCAGAAATTCTACTTTTTTTACTTTAACTTTCGTTGGGTCAATATAATGTGGCATAATCGTTTTTTTATTCGTTAATAATTATTTGTGCTTTCATAGTCGGATGAATACTGCATATATAGTCAAAACTATGGTCGGGTACTGTTTTGAAAACTTCGCCAACTTCAATAGAATCTGATTTTATGCCGTCGGGTTGCTCAGTTACATTATGAACTACAAAGTCCTTATTGAGCCACACGACTGTATCTCCTTTATTGATAGTCAGTTTTTCGGGAATAAATTTCATTTTGTCAATAATTACAGTGTCTGTCTTTGGACCGGCAACAATGTCTTGAACGGTTTCCTGCGGCTCCGGTTCATCCTGAACAGCCGGTTGGTTTGTTTCATTCTGACAACTTGTAAATAAACTAAACGATATACATGATGCAAGAATTAATGCTTTTAAATTTGATTTCATTTCTTTACTTTTTGATAATATTCCGGGTGTCCTAAAAGGAATTATGAACACTCTTTTATGATTAGAGTCATAAAGTTATAAAAAGGTTACAGAATTATTTAAAGAAAAGTTATTTATTTTTAATAATTAATCAAAAAAGCCGACAAAAGCCGGCTTTGAATTTTAATTTAAAAGGTTAGAAACTTATTTTCCCTGATTCAACACCTTTTTTAGCTGTAAAACTCTTTCGAACACCATTGATATCAAAAGTCACTAAATTTTGCTGATCCGGAAAGACATTTATCAGCATTGAATTTTTGATTTCAATGTCTTTGATATTAGATAATTTATCTGCTTTCAGATAAAGTCTGGTAGATTTCTCACTGGTTTCAAAACCTATATAAGATAAAGTCACCGGAGAGCCGTTTACGCTTACAGTCAGGTTTGAAGCACAATATGCTCTTACTTTTGAGTCAAAATTATCTTTATTACCAACGGTTGCTCCCACTGCTTTTTCCAAATCTGCAGTAAAAAATTTAGCTGTTAGTTGCAAAGCTCCATTATCAAACTCAATTTTTGTTGTTGATGCATGGAAATCCTGTGCTTTTACAAAAACCGCAGAAGTTGAAAAGGCCAGGATGAACAGAGTATGTAGCAATAGTTTCATCTGATTATTTTTTTTGCTTGAACTTAATAAAACAAAGTCAGTGCCAAATTTTAGCATTGATTGTTAAAGATTAAAGACAGTGCAATTTAATGAATTTTTTAAAGCGGTCAATAATTGTCTGAAAAACTTCAATGCTGTTTATTTTCCAAATAAAAAACCCGCTGTTTATCAACGGGTTAATTCATCTGTTTTTAAAACGGCAAATCATCCGATTCGCTTTCCTGCTCCTGTTCGCTCTTATAAGTTTCAAGCGGCGGAAGTGGTTGTGATTCCGCAAAAGTATCTGCTGCATCACCTGCTCTTTCTATTCTCCAACCCTGAATACTGTTGAAGTATTTGGCAACTCCTTCCGGATTGATCCATTCTCTTCCTCTTAAATTTATTGACACTTTGATTTTATCACCGATATTATAGGCATTCAGAATTTCTATTCTGTCCTGTGTGAATTCAATCAACAGATCCTGAGGATATTGCTCCTCAGTTGTAATCACAATTTCCTTTTTTCTGAATCCGCTTGAAAAACTTTGTTCGTCAAATATTTTCTTAATTTTTCCTACTACTTCCATCTTAATTTTGGTTTGATGCAAAGTTATAGAAATTAAACAGAGCAAAAAATTCATTAAATAAAATTTGTCAACAATATAAATAATGTATATTTGCAAACCTTTTCTGCGGATGTGGTGGAATTGGTAGACACGCTAGACTTAGGATCTAGTGCCGCGAGGCGTGGGGGTTCGACTCCCTTCATCCGCACAATATCAAGCAGTTAATCATTAGATTAGCTGCTTTTTTATTTCAATTTAACTCATAAAAAAAGTGCAGATTTTCATCTGCACTTTTTTAAATTTATGAATACAAAAGATTATTCAATTGTAAAATTATCAAAATGCAGGTCATAGGCTGCATCTTTACCTGTTTTCAGTGCAAAGATATTACCCGATCCGGACAAGTTCAAGTCAGGAACATTTGATAAATCCAATTCAATCAGTGCCCATTCTCCACCTGTGTTAATCGTACCTGTGTACTGATTGTTTCCGGCATAAGTAAGTGAAGTATCACCCGAAAGAGTTCCCAGATTGAATGTATAGTAAGTGCCATCTGCTCTGTAAACATTAAGTGAAATCGATTTGGCAGAAGTTCCTTTTACATAGAAAGTGATTCTGCTGTAGTTTGACGGCAGGTTTGATGGTGCAAGACTTGTAAATACATAATCGTTTGCAGTCGGTGTACCCAGAATATGCAATGACGCACTTCCGTCACGACCTGTTCCGGCACTTTGGTTGGCGTACGATTTAATTCCAAATTCATTCAAACCGGCAATAAACGCACTCCAGTCTTCAAAATCATGTCCTGCAAAAAGAGGCACAGCACTTGCAGATGGCGGGTCGATATCACCACCTCCGCTGCCACTTCCACAGTCAGGGTCATCAGCATCAATAACCTGAATGTCATCAATCTGCATGGTAGTCAGAACTCCGGTTCCGCTTCCTTCGTATGCAAAAACAATTACTCCGTTTCCGGAAAGTGAGTTTAAACTATAACTTCCTGAATCTACATAATCATCTCCATATCCCGATGTATGTCCCGAAGAAATAGTAAATGAAGAAGTGATATTCACAAGGTTTGCATTTCCAATATTTGTTCCCGGTACATAATCAGTTGAATAGTAAACTTTCAGCGGATCACCGTTGTAGAATCCGTCTTTGGTTTTAAATGAGAATGAATCTGCATTGCTAAAATCAACAGGCAGTACAAAATAAGTAACTACAGCACCGCCGGCGTTGAAAGCACTCAGCTGAATATATTTGTTACCTCCAAATTCTTTAACCTGCCATTTACGACCTCCGGTTGCTGCTATATTCTCATAGTTAAGGAAGTTCTCATTGTTAAGTGAATAGGATTCGAAACTTTCAACAATACAAGCTTCATAGGTGTAGCTGCCCGGATCTCCTCCGCCGCCATCACCCATTCTTGGGTTGTTGAACTGCACATCATTGGTATCTCTGATAAATAACTGGTATTCGCTTGGCGAAACAGTTCCGTTGTTGTTGGCATCATAACCACTTACCACCACTGTGATGCTTCCGCTTCCTTCAGGAATAGGATCAGCAACGAAAGATGCAAAACCGCTGTTTCTTAGCACAATGGTTTTACCTTCAGAGTCTATCAGTTTTTTGTTGACTGTCTGTTGTCCTACAGCATCAGCATAAGTGGTTCCAAGCTCTGAATCATCAAACTGAATGTTGTGGATGGTCACCAGCGTGTTGAACACACCTGAGTTCAGCAATTGCTGAATACTGTTAAATTCAACCGGAGCTACGGAAACTTTCGGATCACAGCTCTTTTTCACATGTCCGTCAATTTTAATTTCAGCCATTCTTCCCACCCGGGTATTGTTGTCAAACAAATCTCCGATCTTCAACATTCCTCTGTCATATCCAACATGTAATCCTTTCAGATTAACTTTAACTTTTGAACCCAATGGAAAATTATTGTACAGATTAGGTCTGTCCATTTCTA
>CAYFWH010000135.1:0-2754 GCA_964346785.1 uncultured Weeksellaceae bacterium
ATCCAGCACATTCTCAAATCTTCTTTCTTCACCTTTTGGAGCAACTGCAACAATCATTTTGTTGATTAAATCTCTGTCTTTCAAGAAAAAGAAAGTTATAAAAATAACCGAGAAAGCGTCTATCAGCGCCATTCCCAATACAGAAAGAGAGTCGCCAAACATTCGTGAGAAATTTTTATTGCTCACATCCAGAACTGTATCATTCAGATATTGCTCCAGAAACGGAATATTCAGAAAACCAAAAGATTCAGCCAGCAACGTGATTTGATATACTATTGCATCTTCAAACTGATCGAGATGTGCAAAATTACCAAACATCCTGAAAGGTTGATTTAAAACCTGCGAAATAAAAAGGCTGATAAATGCAATAAAGACCAAAATAAAACTGCAAATTGTGAAGACCGAAGCGATAGAATTTGGGATTTTTAGTCGGTCATGCTTCAGGTTCATTAACGGTCTGCCAATCATAGCAAGCACAAAAGCAATTGCGAGATATGCAAAAATAGACCGAATCAGCCAAAGAAAATACAAAGCGAGACAGATAAGAACAAAAATGCCTACCGCCCACAAAATACCATAAGATAATAGTTTTGGGTCTGTTTTACTATATTTTTTGTCTTGATTCTCGATTTTAGTAAAGTATTTAGCGGTTATATATTATTTCTGTGGCTCGATTTTTACTTTCTTTTTTTCGATTATAAAAACATCCTCATCTTCTTTTTTGAGAAAATGTTTCTCGCGTGCTACTCTCTCAATTTCACCCGAATCTTTTTTCATTTTATCGATTCTATCGTTTTCTTTATCGAGTTTATCGTTATAATTTTTTTTGTCCTGTTTTAATTCTACGATTTGTTGGTCAAGTTCTTTATGAATCAAATAAGAATTTTGGTCAAAAAAGAACATCCAAACCAAAAAGAGAATTCCGGTTATAAGGTATTTGTTAAGAAAAAATCTATACCACTTTTTTTTCTTTTCTTCCTGTTGTTTCATGATTCTATCCGGTGTTTAATTTTGTCTTTTATCAAAGTTGCCAAAACCCTGACAGCCGGGTCATTCTGTTTTTTCATATTCGGAACAATAATGTCCGCATGATTTTTTGAAGGCTCAATAAATTGTTCATGCATAGGTTTCAGCGTATTTCTGTACCTGTCCAGTACTTCAGGTAAATCTCTTCCTCTTTCCTGAATATCTCTTTGTATTCTTCTGATCAATCTTTCGTCAGGATCAGCATGTACAAATATTTTCAGGTCAAATAAATCTCTTAATTCAGGGTATGTAAGCACCAGAATTCCTTCAACAATAATCACATCTCTGGACTGTGTTTGCAGTGTCTCACCAATTCTGCCGTGTGTGATAAACGAATAGACCGGTTGAGATATATTCTGTCCTGATTTGAGTAATTTCACATGCTCTGTAAGTAATTCAAAATCAATTGATCTCGGGTGGTCAAAATTGATTTTAATTCTTTCATCAAAAGAAAGTTCGGGATGGTCTCTGTAATAATTGTCCTGTGAAAGCACCAATATATTATTGCTGTTCAGTTCTTTCAGTATTTTGTTTACAACAGTGGTTTTGCCCGAACCGGTTCCACCTGAAATCCCAATTATTAATTTATTATTCGTCATCCGGAAACACTTCTTTGTCTTTATAAAATTTGGGCATTTTACCGGTAAGATACACATCAATCACAGCTTTGACTCTTGCAAAATACTCTCTTGTTCCTGTGACTGTACTATATTTTTTAGGTACTTCTCTGGCATTAAATCCCAAGGCGTAAATATCGTGATTTTTACCAATAAATAAAGCCCGCTGATTCTGAAATTTCTGAGAAATATAAATAATTGAAACAAAAAAAAAAACTTCTTTGGCTCTGATCACAGAATCAAGTGTTCTGAAACCAGCAAAATCCTCAATAATTTTATCTTCAGGAATACCGAGTTCTACCAACGATTTTTTCATGTCTCTGGTTTCATTGTATTCTTTGATTGAATTATCTCCGCTAACGATTATGTATTTGATTTTTTCGGCAAAAAACAATTCAGCAGCAGCTTTCATACGGTACTTGAAGTAAAGATTTTCGCCGCCGCCCCGAACCCATTTACTGGTTCCGAATACCAAACCAACCCGCATTTTTGGTAAATCTTCAACTTTGTCGAAAGTTAAATTATCAGCACTTCTGTTAATCAAATTATTAGAGAATAAAAGAAGTGCGGTAATTGAAATAATCAACAGAAGAACCAGCTTACTGAATCTTCTGATTAATGTTTTAATCCTAACCATAGCCAACCTTACAAAAATAGAAATTATTTTGGAATTCATTTTTTGTTTCAATCAGTTGTAATTGTTGGTTTTAAAAATTAATTATTAAATTTATTTTTTTAAATAAAATTTAACAGAAATGGAATTATTTAGCCCAACTACAATTATGTCTTTTTTTCTGGGAATCGGACTGGCAGCATCTGCTGGTTTCAGGGTTTTTGTTCCTCTCTTTGCGCTTAGTTTGTTTGCACATTTCGGCGGAAACATCATCAGTCTGAATGAAAGCTGGCAGTGGATTGGCAGTTGGCCGGCTATCATAACGCTGGGCGTGGCTACAGCAATTGAGATTTTCGCATACTATATTCCGGTAGTCGATAATTTACTCGACACCGTTTCTGTGCCTGCAGCAGCAATTGCAGGAACCATGCTTATGGTTTCTACGCTGAATGATATGAATGAAGTAGGCAGCTGGGCACTTGCCATTATCGCAGGTGG
>CAYFWH010000135.1:2764-6255 GCA_964346785.1 uncultured Weeksellaceae bacterium
GGCTACTGCTGCAACCGGAAATTTGTTGGTCAATTCGACTGGAACTGCAGCGTCTTCAATTTTGAGTTTAACTGCACTTATATGGGCTCCAAGCGCGTTTGTATTGGTTTTAATAAGCTTTTTTGTTTTGTATAAAGTCTGGAAAACGACTAAAACATATTTCTTGAATCAGAAAAACTAAATTACATGTTTCCTTGAATATCAACTTGTAATTTAAGCAATGCACCGTTAGAAGGTGCATTTTCGGCAATTGACTTTTTGATGATATGTTCTTGTTAATCTTTTGCAGAAGCATCTTCACCGAGTTCCATACTACATTCTCTCACAAAATTCTGAGTAGCGTTTTTAGAAGAATAAATAATTTTCCAAGTTTCAGGATTAATATAAATCTGTTGACTTAGATTGTATTCCCATTCATTTTGAACGGTTTGAATCAGTACTGCTTCATATTTTTTTGCAGTTGATTCGGCTGAAATTCTTCTGACAAGAGAAGTAGGCTTGATTCTTTCCAAAAAAAGAGCGAGTCTTTCGTATGCTGCCAGTCGCTGTGGTGCAATCTGTGAGCTGTTGATTTTTCTTACTTCAATTTCTCTTCTGAAATTTTCACTTTTCAGAAATTTATCGATTAACAGATAAGCAACAACAGCAATTAAAATTCCGGGCAAAAGGTTTACCAGCATTGTCCAAATCAAATCTAAATTCATAATCTTCAATTTTCGGTTTGGCAAAGATAAAAATCATTTTGAAGCTTGCTAAAAAAATAATCGAAACCAGTTTCAGAGTTCTTATTTAAATACCTATTTTTGTAAAAAAAATTATCAATGCTTAATAACATGAACCCCAAAGAAGCCGTAATTGAGAAAATTATGGAAAAAGGCGGTTGGGTGAATACACACGCCCACCTTGACAGAGCTCATTCACTGACAAAAGAGACTTTTTCGTTTACCAACTCCTATCTGAAAGAAAAATGGCATTTGGTAGATGATATGAAGAGAAATTCTTCGGTTGATGACATTTATGCAAGAATGGAAAAAGCTATCAATCATTTTCTTGAACAAGGTGCTCAGGCTATAGGCACTTTTATTGATGTGGATGAAGTGATTGAAGACCGCTCAATGAAAGCTGCTCAGCGGTTGAAGGATAATTATGGAAAAGACATAGAAATTCGGTTTGCAAATCAGGTGTTGAAAGGTGTAATTGATCCTAAAGCCCGTTATTGGTTTGACTATTCGTCTGATTTTGTTTATATCGTCGGTGTCTTGCCTGCCAAAGATTTTGGAAGAGAAGAAGAACATCTTGATATGTTGCTCAGTACTGCAAAAGAGAAAGGTAAATTGGTTCATGTGCATGTGGATCAGTTCAATACAGATGAAGAAACCGAAACAGAACAGCTTGCAAGAAAAACCATTGAACACGGTATGCAGGGAAAAGTTTCTGCGGTACACTCAATTTCTGTGGCAGCTCATCCCAAAAAATACAGAATGGAATTATATGATTTGATCAAAGAAGCAGATATGCATGTAATTTCATGTCCGACTGCATGGATTGATCATAACCGTACCGAAAGACTTGCACCAAGTCACAACTCGATGACACCTGTTGATGAAATGGTTCCGGCGGGAATTACGGTTGCATTTGGGACTGATAATATTAATGATATCTACAAACCGTTTTCTGACGGTGATTTATGGACAGAGTTGAGAGTGATGCTCGAAGCATGTCATTATTACGATGTGGAAGAGCTTGCAAACATTGCTACAATCAATGGATTGAAAGTATTGGGAATAGAAAAATAATCTTATATTTACATAATAATTAAAAAATAGAGACGGTCGATTTACTGTCTCTATTTTGATTTGAACAGACTTGATATATGAAGCTGAATGTAAAAAACGAAACCGGCAAATTGCAAGCAGTAGTACTTGGAATTCCAGACTCAATGGGAGATGTGCCAACTCTGGAGGAAACTTACGATGCCAAATCTTACGAAACCGTAAAGAACAATGATTATCCGACCGAAGAAGAGATAACTTTTGAAATGAATGGTTTTGAAAGCGTTCTCAAAAAACACGGAGTACAGGTGTTCAGACCGTGGAAACTCGAAGATTGTAACCAAATTTTTGCAAGAGATGTGGGAATGGCAATCGATGATAAATTCATTATAGCAAACATCATCCCGGACAGAGCCGATGAACAGGAAGCATACGAAAGAATTATTAATTCAATTGATAAAAACAAAATAATCCATGTTCCTGATAATGTGCATGTAGAGGGCGGAGATGTGATTTTGTGGAATGAATTTATGTTTGTGGGATGCTACAAACAACCCGACTATTACCAGTACAAAACTGCAAGAACAAACTTTGAAGCTGTACAGTTTTTCAAAGATTTATTTCCGAATAAATGGATTATTGACATGGAGCTGAAGAAAAATGATTTTGATCCGAGAAAAGGAATTCTTCATCTTGATTGTACTTTTCAGCCGGTCGGACACAACAAGGCGATTATTTACAAAGACGGTTTTGAAAATCCGATGCATTATGATGTACTGATTTCACTCTTTGGCCGTGACAATGTCTTTGAAGTCAGTATGGAAGAAATGTACTGGATGAATCCGAATGTTTTTTCGATTTCACCCGAAGTAGTGGTTTCCGAAGAGAATTTCACCCGACTCAATCAGCATATGAGGAACGAGTGGGGGATGACGGTTGAAGAAATTCCATACCGCGGGGTATCAAAAATGGGCGGTTTGCTCAGATGTTCTACCATGCCGCTGATTAGAGAATAGAATTAATGATGAAAACCGATCAGATTACTTTTAAAGAAAACAAACTTGAGTTGCTGGTTAAAAGGCCGTCTCATTTTGTGACGATTTTCATGTTATCATCTGCAACTTTCTGTGTCATTTTTCCGGTTATAATTTTTATTAATTTATTGATTGAATCAGCCGAAGGCTTTCCAATCAGATTGATGACATTGGTTTTTCTGTCGATACCATTTATTTTTGGAATTTATTTGTTCAGACTTTTTCTGTGGAATTTCTTTGGAAAAGAAGTCTATGTATTTCAAAATGGAAAAATCAATTTTCATACTGATTTTAAATACTTTAAAGATTCAAAAAAAGAAATTGACTGTGAAGATAGCGGATTTGGATGGGTTTCTTCAGGTTAAGAAAAAGAAAAGAAAGCTGTACTAACGATTAAAACAAGTGGAAAACAACACAAATCATCAGTGGAAATTGCTGAAAAAGATTTGATAGAATTGACTGAATTACTAAATAAAAAAACAGATTTAATTAATTATTAAATGAAACAATACACCCAAACAATTTTGATGGTTGAGCCGGTTGGTTTTGGTTGCAATGAACAAACCGCTGTCAACAATTATTTTCAGACTCAGACTGATGATAGTGCAGAGTCTGTTCAGGCTACTGCTCTGAAGGAATTCAGAGAAATGGTAAAAAAACTCAGAGAAAAAGGAGTCAATGTGAT
>CAYFWH010000136.1:0-6200 GCA_964346785.1 uncultured Weeksellaceae bacterium
CCTATAATTTTTCCGTAGCCTTCACATACCGGACAGGCTCCATAAGGAATGTTGAAACTAAAAAAATGAATATTCGGTTCATTAAATTGGATTCCATCCTGTTCAAATGAACTCGAAAATATTTTTTCAGTATTGTCATCTAAATTTTTAATTACCAATTCTCCTTTACCTTCAAAAAAAGCAGTTTGAATTGAATCAGCTAGTCTGTGATAAAAAGATTCATCATTTTGAGTTTTCACACGATCTATCAGCAACCTGACTTCTGCATCTTCAGGAGGTTCACAATTAAATTCAATCAAATCATCAACTCTCGCCTGATTTCCCTGTATTTCCATTCTTGTGAAACCTTGTTGCTGAAGGATTTTCAGGAATTCAACAAAAGATCTTTCACCCGTGTTGTACAAAGGAGAAAGCACAAGTATCGATGAATCTGAAGAAAGCGACTGTATATAATCAACCACATCGCTGACACTGTCTTTCTGAACAAGCTGTCCTGAAACCGGAGAATAGGTTTTGCCAATTCTTGCATACAAAAGTTTCAGGTAATCATATATCTCTGTTGTTGTTCCAACCGTAGATCTTGGATTTGAACTGATGACTTTTTGCTGAATCGCTATAGCAGGCGCAATACCTTTGATATAATCCACCTGAGGTTTATCGAGTTTTCCCAAAAATTGACGGGCATAAGACGACAAACTTTCTACATATCTTCTCTGACCTTCAGCATAAAGTGTATCGAAAGCAAGTGAAGATTTTCCTGAGCCTGACAATCCGGTTATAACAACCAGTTTGTTTTTGGGTATTGCCAAATCTATATTTTTCAAATTATGAAGTCTGGCTCCTTTTATTAGAATATATTCTTTGGGATCGTATGTTGTAAGTGGATTTTTCATTTGAATTTGCAAAGTTACAAAATCTTAATGCCAATTAATTTATTCAAAACATAAAAACCTGTATTATTCATCAAACTTTTTCAAAGTTCTGATTAAGATTACTGATTCTTAATTACACGATACAATTCACAAATCAACCAACTTCATTAAAGTATTATTTTTCAACTAATTACAACACCTCAACTAAATCAATAATTACTTTAGAAATTGTGATTTTAAATTATGAATTAAACAGGTTAAAAAATCATAACTTTGCTGTATGAAAAAATTAAAATTAATTTGGGACTTTTATGGTCCTGATTCAAATAAAACAGCTGAACATCAGGAAGAGCACCTTAAGGAATTCATACAAAAAGACGGTTTAAAAAATAATATAACCGGTGTAGAACATTTTGGTGAAAATGAATCAATATGTTTTATGGTTGTTGACGAAGACGAACTGATTCCGGTTCGGGATGCACTTCGCCCTCATCGCGGAGAGTATTATCAGGATTAAAGAATTTCCTTTGCAATAAAAATTATTTTTTGAAGTTATTAAACTAAAATCTTATTAATATGAAAAATTTATTTGGGTTCATTTTGCTTTTCACATTGACTTTTGGCCTGACTGCCTGTAGTTCTGATGATGATGGACCGATTGAACCTGAGTTTTCGATTGTCGGAAACTGGAAAGTAAGTGCAAAAATGATAAACAATGTGCAGCAGGATATCACTGATGAATGTGCTTTCAAGGGAAATGTCAAGTTTGTAAACGGTGGAATTTTTGTTGAAGATGTATGGATGGAGACCGACGAAACGCCTTGTCATCTGGAAGGTACACTTGGAGGAAACTGGGAAAAAGCAGGAAACTCTTATCAAATTTCTATCTCCACTGAAGGAATGGAATCTATTCTTCCATTGGTTTTCACTCCAGAAGTTACGGATGGTAATTTCAATCAGTTTTCTATTTCTGCAACTTCTTTGGGAACCACCACAACACTGGTTTTCAGCAGAATTATATAAGTTTATCTAAAAAAAGGAACAATAGAAATCAGGCTTATTTGGCCTGATTTTTTTTAATAAGGAATATCATCCTCGCTAACCTGAAAACTGTAGATATCAAGTAAATCTCCTTTTTCGTTTAATTTAATAGCTGATAAATATTTACCATATCCGGCTCCTGTATCCAGGTACCAGGCATTTGACTTTTCATTGAACTTTGGTCTTTGCACCACTATATGACCCAGATATTGTCGTTTACCGATATTTTTTAGTGCTAAGCGATTGTATAATAAGTCTTTATTTTTTTCTTCGGGCGGATAATCAGAACGCAATGAAACACCTGCATGGGAACAGAAAATAAATTCATTTTCCCAAAAATGTGGCAGATTATTCAACCAGTCAATAGTTGTTTTAAAATCAAGTCCGTGTTTTTTGAATTTCTTTTCAGCTTTGTCTGTTTTCTTTGCCTTGTATTTTTCGGTAAAAAGTTCCTCGTTATTTCCTTTCAGAATAATTACTTTGTCAGCATTATTCTTCTGCAAATCATAAAGAAATGATAAAACTTCAAAACTGTTTTTCCCTTTATTGACCAAATCACCCAAAAAAATCAGGCAGTCATTATTTCGTTCCCAACACTGTTCCAATAGTTTACGAACAGTATAAAAACATCCGTGAACATCACCGATAATCAGATAATTCATCAGAGAATTAATTTGTGAAATTCAAATTTAATAAAATGATACGATTTAAAGCTTATCAGTTTTGAAAAAAATTATTCACTTTTTTTTCCAATTGATTTTTTTCCGGATCTGAGAAAATGATTTTCAAGTATCGGATATTTTTTAAACATTTCAGACTGAAGCGAATCATTCATTTGACTTGCCTTTGCAAACATTTTTTTACCCATTGTCTCATTTCCGAGTAAATAATAGCAATTACTTATCTGATAGTATAATTCTGCTCTGTCAAAGTGTTTGAGTGCAAGGTTTACCGCTTCTATTCCTTTCTGATAATCACCAAGTGTAATAAGCACTTCTACCAATCCAAGCCAATTGTAGAAGTTTCCGGGTTCAAGTTTACAAAGTTTATAATAATCTAACGAGGCTTCTTCCAGTTTCACAAGTCTGATGTAAAGATAAGCACGGCGTTTCCAGAATTCCGGGTTTTCGTTATCCAATTCAAGTGCACGGTTCAAATAGTACAAACCTTCATCATAACTACCCAATTGTTCATATATATCAGAAGCTGAAGCCCAGGCCTTTGCCAATTGAGGATCTTCATGAATAGCCTGATGATAAGCTTTCAGCGCTTTGAAAGTGCTGCCGAGTTTCTCGTAGCAATTGCCAATTTTCAAATAAGTATAACCTGCAGAATCGTCAAAATCCAAAGTTTCTTTATAAACTTCTATTGCTTCATAATAATCTTCTAATTTTTCAAGACAAGCCGCCTTTTGAGTATAGGCAAGTATGCTTTTCGGGTTAATCAAACTTGCATAATCAAATGCACGGTGAGCCTGTTCATAGTCTTTTTTCATCATAAACTGCTCGCCCAATTGCGTCCATGCCATGTCTGAATAAGGTCTCTCTTCGATGTATTCTTCAATGAAACTGATGCATTTCTGATTTTGATGAAGCTCTTCGAAACACTGAATACATGAATAAAACGCAAAATCATCTTCAGGGTCAAGTTCCAGTGCATTTTTGTAACAGTTCAATGCCTGCTGAATTTCATTCAGATTCAAATATTCATTGCCCAAACAATTGTATATGTATTCCAAATCCTCTCCAAACTCAAGTGCTTTTTCATAAAATGAAATTGACATAGCCGGATTTTCTTTCAATGACCAGAATCGACCGACACAAATCAGGTAATCCAAATCATTTTCGCCAACTGATTTAAGGTTTAAAATCAATTGGGAAGCTTCTTTCAGCTTATTAACCGCCAGAAGATACTCCAGCTTTTTTATCTGAATTTCAGTACTTCCGGGATACATTTCTTCGGCATAGACAATAGCCTTTTTGGCATAGGCAAGATCGCCCACATCCAAATAATAAGCAGTGATTTCAATGAATTCATCTGCTTCAAAATAGTAATTCTGCCGCTCTTCAAGCATTTGCTCAAATCGGACAATTAATTCATTATTGAAAAACTCTTCTCCCACAGTACGAAGTTAGCCATTTGTAAACTCCTATTTCTCAAAATTCAAACCACTTTTACACAATAAATCAACATCTTTAAAATTCTTTCTCAAAAAGTTTTGGCAATTCCTCATCCAATAACCTCCAACTAATTGTATTTCACTTAACTAAAAAGATTTAAAATAAGATAGAGAAAGCAAATTACCGGCCAGCATAAAATCAGAATTGACAAAAAATTGTTCTTTTTCCACAGCCATTGTGACAGCCAGGCATTTAAAATTAAAATTAATGGATAAGAATTAACTAATCCAAACAACAAATACTGATATAGAATATTTGCAGTAGGGTCATCAAAAATAAAAATAGAACCAAAGAAAACTAATGGCCACGCCAGAATCGGACAAAGACTTAAAAAAAACAGTACCTGATAAAAAACCGGTTTATCTTTAAGAAACCCCAAAATCTATCGGCTCAAACTATTTAATTCATCGATGAACCTGTCAGCGAGTTCGTCAGCTTCTTTTTGTGTGTGAGCCTCTGTATAAATTCTTATAATTGGCTCAGTATTAGATTTCCTCAAATGCACCCAATTATTCTCAAAATCAATTTTCACACCATCAATTGTAGTGATTTCCTCATCTTTGTACTTCTGATAAATTTTTTCGAGTAATTCATCTACATTGATTCCATCGGTCAATTGAATTTTCTTTTTACTCATAAAATATGATGGATAAGAAGATCTGAGTGCACTGACTTTCATGCCTTTTTCGGCTAAATGACTTAAAAACAATGCGATTCCAACCAGCGAATCTCTTCCGTAATGCAATTCGGGATAAATGATTCCGCCATTTCCTTCGCCACCAATTTTAGCGCCGTTTTCTTTCATTTTGACTACGACATTTACTTCGCCCACAGCAGATGCTTCGTATGATTGTCCATATTTTTCAGCAACATCTCTCAATGCTCTGGAAGAAGATAAATTTGAAACTGTAGCGGAAGGGGTTTTTGACAAAACATAATCAGCTACAGCTACCAGCGTGTATTCTTCACCAAACATTTCTCCGTCTTCAGAAATCAGAGCCAGCCGATCGACATCCGGATCTACAACAATTCCAAAATCCGCATTTTCCTGAACAACTTTTTTACAGATATCTGTCAAATGTTCTTTTAAAGGTTCCGGATTGTGCGGAAAATGCCCGTTGGGTTCGCAATAAAGTTTAATGTAATCAACGCCCAGTTCATCCAAAAGTGGCGGGATAGCAATTCCACCGGTTGAATTTACGGCATCAATCACGACTTTAAATTTCTTTTCACGAATGGCTTCAACATTGACCAAAGGCAGCTCCAGTATTTTTTGAATATGAATTTTTATTCCTTCGTCATTCGTTTCATAATTTCCCAAATCATCTATTTCTGCAAAAACATAATCGTCTTTGTCCGAAATTTCAAGTACTCTCAGACCATCTTTTGCTGAAAGAAATTCTCCTTTGGCATTCAGTAACTTCAGTGCATTCCATTCTTTCGGATTGTGACTCGCAGTAAGTATAATTCCACCATCTGCATTCAATTCTGTCACCATGACCTCAACCGTAGGAGTGGTTGATAATCCTAAATCAATAACATCAATTCCAAGTCCTGTTAAGGTAGAGCTGACAAGTCCGCTAACCATTGGCCCTGAAATTCTTGCATCTCTTCCCAGAACAACTTTGAGTTTATTTTTATGACTGCTATTCTCAATCAGCCAGCTTCCATAAGCTGCAGTTAATTTGACAGTATCAATTGGAGTCAGGTTGTCATTTATTCTCCCTCCGATGGTTCCTCTGAAACCCGATATTGATTTGATTAGAGACATGTTGCAATTTTATATTTATTGGTTTTGAATTTATTTAATTTGAAAAAAGGCTGTCCAATCCGAACAGCCTGTTTATGTTAGATTCCGCTTTTCTTTAAGAATGAATTGCTCTCTTGCCAGTCGCATCCAAAGCAGCTTCTTTCATTGCTTCGGTATAAGTAGGGTGAGCATGGCTAAAGATAGCAATATCTTCTGCTGACGCTCTGAAGCCCATGGCTACAACAGCTTCTGCAATGATATCGGCGGCTCTGGCACCGACTATATGAACACCCAGTATTTCATCGGTTTCTTCATCTGCAAGAATTTTGACAAAACCATCCAAATCCATACTTGCTC
>CAYFWH010000137.1:0-6153 GCA_964346785.1 uncultured Weeksellaceae bacterium
AAGAATTCAAACACAAAGGATTTCATGTCAAACAAAGTATTCAATGCATTAATTCATTAGCTCAATAAAAGATGAAAAAGCAGTAGAAAGAATCAAGGCGCCAATTGCCGAAGAGATGAAACTCTTTGAGACTAAATTTTATGAGTCGATGAAGAGCAGCGTACCTTTGCTCGACAGAATTACACATTATATAGTCAGAAGAAAAGGAAAACAAATGCGTCCGATGTTTGTTTTTTTAACCGCTAAGCTCTGTGGAGAATTCAATGAAAAATCTTATCGGGCTGCCGCTTTGATTGAACTGATTCACACCGCTACACTTGTCCACGACGATGTGGTGGACGACAGCGATATGAGACGCGGATTCTTTTCGCTCAATGCACTTTGGAAAAACAAAATTGCAGTTCTTGTCGGAGATTATCTTTTGTCAAAAACATTGATTTTGGCAACCGAAAATGAAGATTTCGACACTTTAAAAGTCGTTTCGGTTGCAATCAGAGAAATGTCTGAAGGCGAATTGCTTCAAATTGAAAAAGCAAGAAAACTCGATATTACCGAAGAGGTTTATTACGAAATTATCAGACAGAAAACTGCTACACTGATTGCTGCTTGTTGCGAAGCCGGCGCACGCTCTGTAAATGCGGATGAAGAAACCTGCAAAAAAATGAACCGGTTTGGTGAACTGGTCGGAATGGCTTTTCAAATCAAAGACGATTTATTTGATTACACCAATTCAAATGCAATTGGAAAACCGGTGGGTATTGACATCAAAGAACAAAAAATGACGCTCCCGCTGATTCATGTATTGAATAAAGTTTCAAAAAAAGACCGTGACTGGCTGATTAATTCAGTTAAAAAACACAACAAAGACAAAAAAAGAGTTCGAGAGGTCATTGATTTTGTAAAAACAAACGGCGGTTTGGAATATTCACAAAAAATCATGCACAAATACAGCTCAGACGCACTCGAAATCTTAAATGACTTTCCAGATAATGAATTCAGAAATTCACTTTCAACCATGGTAAATTATGTGATGGAAAGAGAGAAATAATCAAATTCATAAAATATTTCCAAAAACTGTTTAACAGTTAAAATCCAAAGAAGTTTTTATCAATTTCTGTTTCGGTAATTTTCCGTAATTTGGCGGAATTGAATTTAATAACAATAAATAAAATGAAGAAACTGAAATTATCGGCACTGGCATTAATCTTGACATCAGGTTTTTTGTTTGCACAGAAAAGCGGTGGAATGTGGATTCCTACCGAATTGAACGAAGTTGAAATGAAACAAATGGGAATGAAAATTTCTGCCAAAGATATTTTTGACCCAAATACACCGAGTATCAAAGATGCTGTTGCACATTTTGGCGGCGGTTGTACTTCAGAAGTAATTTCTCCACAGGGACTCTTGCTGACCAACCACCATTGCGGATTTGGTCAAATTCAAAAACATTCAAGTCTTGAAAATGATTATATAAAAGACGGTTTCTGGGCGAAAAATAATTCAGAAGAACTTCCAAACCCGGGACTGACTGCAACTTTCATTGTTGACATCATAGATGTAACCGATAAGATTCTTCAGGGAACTGATGACACCATGACCGAAGTTGCAAGACAGGAAGTAATCAAAGACAATATCGACATTGTTTCTGCAAATACGGTTAAAGAACCCTATCAGGACACTTTCATCAGAGCTTTTTACAAAGGCAACAAATACTATCAGTTCATTACAGAGACTTATCGTGATGTGAGGTTGGTCGGTGCTCCGCCAAGTGCAATTGGTAATTTTGGTATGGACACAGACAACTGGTCATGGCCGAGACATGTCGGAGATTTCGCACTGTTCAGAATTTATGCAGATTTGAACAACAAACCTGCTGAATATTCAGAGGACAATGTTCCTTATATTCCAAAACATTATCTTCCAGTAAATGCATCAGGAATCAAAGAAGGAGACTTTACTTTTGTGTTTGGTTTCCCGGGAACTACCAATGAATATCTTCCGTCTTCTGCCATTGAACAAATCCTCGATGTGACCAATCCTTCGAGAATCGGCATTAGAGATGTTGCGCTGAAAATACTGATGAATAAAATGAAAGTTGATGATGCAACCCGAATTAAATATGCATCAAAATATGCGAGAATATCTAACTATCATAAAAAATGGACCGGTGAAAGTCTTGGACTCAGAAAATCAAATGCAGTTCAGAAAAAGAAAGATTTTGAACAGGAGTTTACTAACAGACTTAGTCAGAATCCTGCATGGCAGGCTGAATACGGAAATCTTCTCAGCCATTTTGACGAATTGTATAAAGAAAGCAATAAGTACGAAAGAGCAGAAAATTATTTCAATGAAGCGATTTATGGAAATTCTGAAACTTTCAGAATTGCATTGCTGATGAACAATCTTTTCAAATCTTATGGTTCAACCAATTATGCTTCGCTCAAAGAGAGATATGTCAATTATCTGAAAGGTTTGTACAAAGATTATGATGCTGACCTGGATCAGGAAGTTTCTATGGCATTAATCGAACTTTACAAAAAAGAAATGCCGTCTGAATTTTTACCATTTGGCGGAATTGACATCGATGTTTCTTCTTTTGAAAATTCATTTGTAACCGGAAAAACAAAAATCAATGGTGTGAGCATTATCGAAGATACCGAAACTGCGTTTGCAAACGACATTGAATTACTGAATGCACTTGAAAAAGATCCGTTGGTACAGCAGATTTCAAGAATTGAAGAAGTTTACGGCGAAAAAGTTTCACCGGTTTACACAGGATTACAAAATGAGCTGAACAATCTTCAGAGAAAATATATGAAAGCCCAACTTGAAATGTTTCCTGAAGTCACCTTCTTCCCTGATGCCAATTCTACGCTGAGAGTAACTTACGGAAAAATTGACGGCTATCAGCCAAGCGACAAACCGGAAAGATATGAGCCTTTCACCTATCTGGAAGAAGCAATGGACAAATATATTCCGGGAGATTATGAATTTGATTTGCCCAAAAAATTAATGGATTTACAGGAGAAAAAAGATTTCGGAAGCTATGGTGTCGGAAAAGGCAAGAAAGCAAAAATGCCGGTTAACTTCATTGCTACGAATCATACCACAGGCGGAAATTCGGGAAGTCCTGTTCTGGACAAAGACGGAAATTTAATCGGTTTGAATTTCGACAGAGTCTGGGAAGGAACGATGAGCGATTTGAATTATGATCCTGAAATCTGTAGAAATATCATGGTAGATGCAAGATATATCCTTTTTGTAATCGACAAATATGCAAATGCAGGTTATTTGCTTGACGAAATGGAGATTATCAGATAATTAAAAAAAATCACATGATGGAAAATGAAAATTTGGAAGAAATAAACAAGACCATCAACCTGAAATTTTATTCTACAAAAGCGATTTATGCCACTACTTTTTTTGCTGGTCCGCTTGCTTTTGGTTATATGATGTGGAAAAATTTCAAAGAACTGGGAAATAACAGAAAAGCAAATCTTGTTCTTATTTTGGTCCCGATTTTCATTGTTTTATTTTTTGGCTCTTTATTTCTTCTGCCTGAAAATTTTATTGACAGGATTCCGAATTATTTATTCCCTGCATTAATGGGTGGCGTTGCTTTTGGCTTTTCCGAAAAATACTTCGGAAAAATTCTTAATGAACATAAGAATAAAGGAAATGCTTTTTATTCAGTCGGAAATATAATTGGTGTTGGCGTCTTGTCTGTTCTACCGTTTGTTTTAATGGGTGTATTTTTCTTTATGTCTCAGAATTTACTTTTTGACAATGGAATGTCTAAATTTATGGAAAATGAAGAAGAAACTTTGGAATTCTATAGTCATTTGAACACCAAATCAGAACAGGAATTATTAAATGAACTTGATATTATTATTCCTAAATGGGAAGAAAATAAAGAGATTATAAACAACATTATAAAAGAAGAATCCGGAAATCAGGATACTGAATTAAAAAATCAGTTACTTGTTGAATACTCAGAATTGAGAATTAAAGCTTTTAAATTATTTAAAAAATCCATTTCAGAGGACACCAACCGTTATTACCCGGAGCTGGAGAGAATTCATGAAGACATTGACCAAGTTCTCAATAAACTTGATGCAATTGAATAATACTTAAAATAAAGTATAAATTAAATATAGCTTAAATCAAAGTGATTTATTTTAGCCGTTGGCATAGTCAACGGCTAAAAAATATCTCTGTTTTAGTCACTAAATCGGTTTCACAATTTCCAAAAACCATTCTTTAACCTCACCCTCCAGATGTGGTCCGATTTTTTCTTCGCATTGTTTGTGGTAATTATTCAGCCAGTTAATTTCTTCTGCTGAAAGCAATTCTTTGACAATTGTACTTTTAAAAAACGGACAGAAAGTCAAAGTTTCAAACTCATAAAAAGAATTCCATTGTGTTTTTTTCCATTCTTTGACTACCACCAGATTTTCATGTCTGATTCCGTATTTTCCTTCAAGATAATATCCGGGTTCATTCGACAACACCATGCCCGGCTGCAATTCTACAGGATTCAAATCTTTTCTGATATTCTGCGGACCTTCATGAACATTCATAAAACTGCCGACACCATGACCGGTTCCGTGGTTGTAGTCTTTTCCTTCCATCCAGAGCGGCATTCTCGCAAAAGCATCGAGATGAACGCCTCGGGTTCCTTTTGGAAATTTCACCATCGATAACCCAATCATTCCTTTCAAAACCAATGTCGAATCTCTTTTGAATTCATCAGTAACTTCTCCAAGCGGAAAAGTCCTTGTAATATCGGTTGTTCCTTCCAGATACTGTCCGCCTGAATCCACCAGAATACTTCCGTGGTTGGTCACTTTGGCACTTCCGTTTTTTGGTGCCGAATAGTGGATAATTGCACCATTTCCTTTAAAACCAATGATACTTCCAAAGCTGGGACCGACAAAATTCTTACCTGCAGCCCTAAATTCCTGAAGCTTCACTCCTATTCCATATTCATCCATTTCTTCCTTTCCGGCATTGTGGGTCAGCCAATAAAGAAATTTGACCATTGCCACACCATCACGAACCATCACCGTTCTGAAACCTTCGAGTTCAGCTTCGTTTTTAACCGCTTTCATCAGATTTCCGGGAACCGGTTTTTCAATCAGCGAATTTTTTGACTGAATGGCGTCAAACACAGATTGATTGGTATTGGATGAAATCAGGATTTTTTGATTGTTTAATTGATTCATTTCATCAAAAAACGAATTGTAATCTTTGATTTGAACGCCTGAATCATTCATTAATTTTTTGGCTTCGTCATTTAATTTATCCAAATCAACAAACAAAGAAGCGTCTTGCTGACCAATCGTCAAATATGCCAGAAAGACCGGATTGCATTCCACATCACTTCCTCTCAAATTAAGCGTCCACGCTACATCATCCAGGCTTGAAACAATGTGGAGTGTTGCTCCTTCCTCACTCATTTTCTGTCGGATATCGTTAAGTTTATCGCTTACAGATTTTCCGGCTCTTTCAACCGGATGAACAAATACCGGATTTTTGGTTGAATCATCTGACCTGTTAGTCCATATATTTTTCAAAAGAGGCAAATCGACTAATTTTCTGGCTGATTTGTCAAGTTTAGACTTCATAGTCTGCCAGTTGGCATGAGAAGTTGCAATTCCGTTGACAGCAACAGTTGCACCTTCTTTGGTTTCAGAAATAATCCAGTCGATATAATTGGGTGTGCCATCAATTCCGTCTTTGAACAAATCAATGCCTGAACCTTCAAGTTCAATGGGTGCCTGAGTAAAATATCTTCCGTCTGTCCACAGTCCGGCTTTGTTTTGCAGAATTACCACAAAACCAGCCGATCCGGTAAAACCGGAAAGCCATGAGCGTTCTTTCCACTCTTCAGGCAGGTATTCACTCATGTGCGGATCTGCTGAAAAAACAACAAATGCATCGATATTATTTTTGGTCATTTCCTCTCTCAACGAGGCTACTTTTTGTTTTGGTGTCATCTTTATTTTTTTGGACTTTAAAGTTATAAATTTTGACAGAAAAATGAATACAGATAACAGTTTTAATTCAATTAAACTTAAAAGTTCTAGTATAAGTCCATTAAATGTGGCTAAAGCCGGTTTTTGATTTTTAATTTATTCCGTTGGCTAAAGC
>CAYFWH010000138.1:0-6098 GCA_964346785.1 uncultured Weeksellaceae bacterium
TTACTGAAACAAGAATTAGAAATAGAACTCAACGAATTACAGGAACAATGGCATTTTTCTTCACTCGAAAGAATTTTTATTGAAAATAGAATTTATCATGACATTGAGGAAGAAGAAACCTGGGAAGGCGTAATCTCTGCAATCGACAAGGGTCTGAAGCCACATACCGCACACCTACTCAGAGCAGTCACAGAAGATGATATTGTGAGACTGACCGAAATCAGAATTAAGAGAATTTCTAAATTTGATTTGGACAAAGCACAACAATATCTGGAATCACTCGAAGATAAAATTGCGCAGGTAAAACGACATCTCGAACATTTGATTGAATATGCGATTGATTACTACCTGAATCTTAAAAAGAAATACGGAAAAGGCAGAGAAAGAAAAACCGAAATCCGAATTTTTGACAACATCGATGCTACCAAAGTTGCAGCAGCCAATGTGAAATTCTATGCTGATTTCAAAGAAGGCTTTATTGGAACTTCTCTCAGAAAAGATGAATTCCTGTTTGAATGTTCAGATATAGATGACATCATTGTATTTAGAAAAGATGGTGTGATGATGGTAACCAAAGTTGACTCAAAAACTTTTGTAGGAAAAGAAATTATTCATGTTGCAGTCTGGAATAAAAATGACAAGCGAACGATTTACAACATGATTTACAGAGACGGAAAAAATGGCCCGTCTTATCAGAAAAGATTTGCCGTAACTTCGATTACAAGAGACCGGGAATATGATTTGACAAACGGAAGCAAAGGATCAGAAGTCTTGTATTTTTCAGCTAATCCAAATGGTGAAGCAGAATTGGTTCAAATACTTCTGAAACCATCACAGCGATTGAAAAGATTAAAATTTGACCTCGATTTCTCTGAACTTGCACCAAGAAAAATCTGGTTTGATTACATTGTCAAACGACTGAATGCTGACGGAAGAGGTGAATTGTTAGGCGCATTTAGAGGAAATGACAAAATACTGACCATCAACGACAAAGGCGAAGTGAAACTGACCAGTTTTGATTTGAGCAACCGGTATGATGAAGAATTGCTGGTGATTGAAAAATGGAAACCTGAAAAACCAATCAGCTGTATTTACTACGATGCAGACAAAGACCGCTATTTTGTCAAAAGATTTTTGGCAGAAGACAATTTAAGTCCGCAGCCTTTTTATTTCTCAGAAAATCAAAACTCATTTATAGAATTGGTAAGCACTCAAAAGCAACCTGTTATAGATTTAATTTTCTCTAAGGTGAAAGGAGTTGAAAGAGAAACCGAAACCATTCAGCTTGAAGATTTTATTGCTGTAAAAGGAATCAAAGCACAAGGGAATCAGTTGACAACACATAAAATCAAACAAATTAATCTTCATCCGCCGGTTGAAGAAGAAGAAGAAGAGGAAGAATCGGAAGAAACTCATTTTGAGTCAGATGAAAATGAACCGTTAACCGGCGAGCAGGCTTCGCTGTTTGATTTTGAACAAAATAATGAAGAACAATCAACCAAAGAGGAATAAGTATGTCAGATCCTATTACACTTATCATCATTGCAATCACTGTTTTAGTCAGTTACAAAGGCTTTGGTGATTACAATTTTTTTGACCGGTTCAAATTTCAACCCGGTCCGATTTTAAGGTACAAGCAATACGACAGGTTACTGACCTCTGGTTTTCTGCATGTGAACACCACACACCTCTTGTTCAACATGATTACTTTTTATTTTTTCGCTTGGTTTGTTATTCGCTTTTTCAGCATACACACAGGTGGCAAAGCAAACGGTGTTGTCGCTTTTGCAGTGGTGTATCTGGCTGCAATAATAGGTGGAAATCTTTTGGCGTTATTTTTTCAAAAGAACAACTACAATTATGCTGCGGTAGGAGCATCGGGCGGTGTTTCCGGAATCTTATTTGCATCGATTGTGATTGAACCCAATGTGGAATTACTCCTATTTTTTATTTTGCCAATCAAAGGCTGGATTTTTGCAATTATCTATCTCGGTTATTCGGTTTACGGAATGAAGAAACAACTTGGGAACATCGGTCATGAAGCACATTTGGGTGGTGCTATAATTGGTCTGATCGCACCGATTCTAATCTACCCCGATATCTATCATCAAAATAAAATATATATTCTCGGAATGTTGGTTCCGATTGCGGTTTTGTTTGTAATGGCATTAAAAGAAAGACAAAAATAATGTTGAAAGAATTAAACGGAATAAAATACTTAGAGCGAAAATCAAAAGTTGAAAAACCAAAACTGATGCTTCTGATTCATGGTTATGGCAGTAATGAAGAAGATTTATTCAGTTTTGCAGATGCCATGCCCGAAGATTTTTTTGTTGTGAGCGTCCGTGCATTACACACACTCGCTCCGGGTTCGTATGCCTGGTACGAAATTAATTTTTTGGATGCCGGAAAATTCAACAATATTCCGCAGGGAATTGAATCCAGAGACCGTTTGGTGAAATTTATAGATGAAATTGTCGAAAAAGAAAATCTTGACAAGGATGATATCTGGATTTGTGGTTTCAGTCAGGGTGCAATTCTGAGTTATTCTATCTCATTAAATTTCCCTGAAAAAATCAGACATACCGGTATTCTGAGCGGTTATCCTGAAGATCAGTTTATTGGTGAAATCAATCCGTCAAAAGATTATTCAAAACTCGATTTTTTTATTTCACACGGAACAGCTGACCCGGTAATTCCGGTTGAATGGGCAAGAAAAGGAAAACCTTTGCTCGATTCTTTGAACATCAAAAACGAATACCATGAATACTATCAGGGACATGGTTTAAACCAGGAGAATTATACTGATTTCATGAAATGGATTGAAGGTCAGTTTTAATATTTTCCAAATTAAATTGTAATTTGCAGTTCAAATGAATTGTAATTACAAATGAAAAACCTCTTTACTCTATTAATTTTATTGATATCACTGACTTTATTTGCTCAGGAAAAGCCTCCGTATGAAGTCGAGAAATTCACAGCTGATTTTTATTTGAATAAAGATGGTTCAGTTGATGTAACCGAAAATTACGAAGTTCAATTCAATGAAGCTTCTCACGGAATCATCAGGGCTTTTATAATCAGGAAAACAGTTTATGAAGAAAAATTAAAACCCCAAAAAAGAACGCTGTATTTTTCTAATATAGATGTAAAAGGAGCCAAATTTTCAAGAACAAGTGATTATAAACTGATGGACAGTTCGATTCTGGAAATAAAAATCGGTGATAAAAATAAATTGGTTCAGGGCAAAGTAAATTATCAAATCAGTTATACGGTCAGAAACGCAATGCTGATTATGGAAGATGAAACTGCTTTTTACTGGAATGTTAAATCAGAAGAATGGGATTGCCCATTTAATTCAGTCGAATACAGAGTTCATGTACCCGAAGGTCTGGCTGTAACTGAAAATGACTCTTATACTTATTCAGGCGGTTATGGAAACACAGAAAATTCAGAGGATTTTGAATACAGTTATAATGAAAATATTTACACTGCAAAAAGCATATCCGGCAAGTCTTTTAATCAGTTTAATCTGATTACTACTTTGGTTTTTGTACCGAAACATTATATTTCCGGCAATGATTTGACAACCGTTTATTTCAGAAGATATCAGTGGATTGGAATTCTGTTTATTACAGGTTTTTTATTCTGGCTTTTTGTGTACAAGAAATTTAAGGATAAAAATAAAGTGTTCGCCACGACTTCATATTATCCGCCGGTTGCAGTAGATCCGGCACTGGCAGGATATCTGATAAACAGTCAGGAAGACAATTCAGACTTGATAGCGCTTATTCCGCAATGGGCAATTGAGGGCAGAATAAAAATTGAAGAAAAATTAATTAACGGCAAGAAAGACCTCGAGCTTACTTATCTCGGCGAGCTCGAAAAAAATCCGCCCGGTTACAAAAAAGTATTTATGGCCGGACTTTTTCCAAACATCAAAAAAGAGCCTACAATTACGCTGAGTGCTTTGAGGAAAAGAATCTATCCTACAATGAATCTTGCCAAATCTCAGCTAAAAATTATCGGAGGCGAATTTTTTGACAGCAAATATGAAGAGAAAACCGAATTGATTATTGTCGGGGTAGTAATTGCAGGATTGATATCTCCTGCAGCATTTTTCTATTTTTATGGCTGGACAGCTACTTTTATTTGTGCCCTGTTTTATTTAATTTTAATTTTCTTAACCGCAAACATAAGAGTTAGAAATGCTGAAGGAAACAAAGTTTACAGCGAACTAATCGGTTTCAAAAAATTCATAAAACTCGCTGATATTGAAAGAATTAAAGAATTACTGAAAAATGATCCGCTCTATTTTGAAAAAACGATGCCCTATGCACTTGCATTTGGCATGCTGAATAAATGGTCAGCTAAGTTTGAGCCAATCATAGAATCTTCACCGGATTGGTATAAAACAACCGGTAGCAGAGATTTCAGAAATTTCAACAGATCTTTTTCACAAAGCATGATTTTGGCTAATAAAATGCTGAAAGGAGTACCGCCTTCTACACCGGTTTCAACATTTAAAAGTCAAACCCGGACTGTCTCAAGGAATATCAGTTCGCCATCGAGATCATCATACAGAAGCAGTAGTAGCGGAAGAAGATCAGGCGGTGGTTTCTCAGGTGGAGGATTTGGTGGCGGTGGCGGAAGAAGATGGTGATTCTTTCGAAAACTGATGTCTGCCAAAGTTTCATAATCCGTTTCAGATTACTAACTTTGCAACCTTACAATTAGACAAATGAGTAATCATGACAGAAAGCCGGTAGTAGCCATATCGGTCGGAGATATCAACGGCATTGGTTATGAAATCATCGTAAAAGCTTTGGCAAGCAAAGACATACTCGATTTTTTCACACCGGTTATTTTTGGTTCAACCAAACATCTGAATTTTTATAAAAATCTTCTGAATGACAAAAACATACAGTTTTTTGGCGCAAATGATGTCACTAAAATAATTGAAAATAAAATCAATGTCATCAATTTATGGAAAGATGCACCTCAGATGAATTTTGGCGTTTCTGACGAATCAGCAGGTCAATGTGCTTATGATTCACTGAAAGCATCAGCAGAAGCAGTTATGAACGGTCATTGCGATGTATTGGTTACTGCGCCGATTAACAAACAAAACATTCAATCAGAAAAATTTAATTTTCCTGGACACACCGAATATCTCGGTGAAGTATGGGGTGGAAATCCGCTGATGTTTTTGGTTTCTGAAAAACTGAAAGTCAGTTTGGTAACTCAGCATATTCCATTGAAAGATGTTGCGTCTCAAATCAGCAAAGAGAACATTACTCAGAAAATTAATCAGATACATGATTCACTTAAACAAGATTACAGAATTCAAAAACCAAAAATAGCGGTACTCGGTCTGACTCCTCATGCTGTAGACAACGGACTGATTGGAAAAGAAGAACAGGAAATCATTATTCCTGCCATTCAGGATTTGTTTGAAAAAGGAATGCTGGTTTACGGACCCTATGCAGCAGACAGTTTTTTCAACCCCGAAAACATTGAAGCTTTTGATGCCGTACTTGGCATGTACCATGACCAGGTTTTGATTCCGTTTAAGACATTATGTTTTGATGAAGGCGTGAATTATACCGCATCGCTTCCCTTTGTAAGAACTTCACCTGACCATGGTGTAGCTTATGACATAGCCGGAAAAGGAATTGCAGATCCGTCTTCATTCACAGAAGCAATTTACACAGCTATTGACATATTCAAAACCAGAGTTGAATACAAAGAGCTGACTGCTAATGTACTGAAGACACATAAATTATCTGCTGACAGAGACAATTAAAAAGAAAAAAACAAAAATCTTATTGTTTTTCAGTCAGATGTATTATCTTTGCCACCCGTTTTGAGTTATGGAAAAGTTAAAGAATTATGATATTTCCTTTTCAGGATTGAATTTGGGAAGACATGAGTTTGATTTTGAGATAGCTCAGCCGTTCTTTGATTTGTTTGAATTTGATCAGGATTTCAGCAAACCGGAATTAAGGCTCAGTATCATTTTGGATAAGAAAAGTAATTTTTTAGACTTATTTTTTAATTTATCCTGGAATATTGAACTGATTTGCGACATCACTAAT
>CAYFWH010000139.1:0-6017 GCA_964346785.1 uncultured Weeksellaceae bacterium
TAACCGGACAAATAGGTTTTACAAAAGGGTGGTTATTTATTTGTCTATAAAAATAGACAATGCAATTCCTGAATTAGCCAGAACGAAAGGCTCTTCATCTTTCCATAAAGTAGCTTTTGCGCCATCGTTTCCAATTACATAAGTTTTATTTTGCCATCTGTCTATATCAAAACCGATTGCGTTTTTTAAACCATCTGTCAGAATAGTAACCTGATTGTTTGCCCAAACAGCAGTTTGTTGTTTAAGACCCCCTTTTAATGTTCCTCCGGTAGCATAAGTTTTTCCGGAATCTATAATCATTGACGCCAAAGTGCTGTTGGCAGAGGGGTCATCTTCAAGATTTTGAATAGTATTATTTATCATATAACGGGGCTTTCCATTTTTGTTTCCATATATGTACATATCGTTACCTGAGAATTTTATACCTGTTGCTGAGTCAAAATCAATTAAGTCGAAGTAGTCGAAAGAATTGTTTGTAACTTTTAAGTAGTAGTAATTGGCAAACTGATCTACTCCCAAAATATAAACATCAAATCCATTGAAAGCAAAATCAATGGGTTTAAAAGATATACCGGATGGAGTAGTAAAGAACTCGCTACCATTTTTAAAGATAATTGTTCTTTCATACGCACCCTGATTTTCCCGTACAAGTACATAGATGTCATTTCCGTTTTTTTGAATTTTTAAAGCATTTGCGTCATTGACACCGTTAGTAAGAGAATTTGGAACACCGTCAACCCAATATTTTGCGACATTGACATCGCTTGAGTTTCTTTCAAATCCTGTGACATAAAGCTTTCCGTTATCTTTAATGACATCATAAGCGCCGGAAATTGTAAAACCATCGGTTACATAGATGGTGTTTCCGTTATTCCAAACTACTGCTCTTAAAGAGCTACCATTTCCTTCCGCACCTGCGACAAATATTTTCTCTGAAATACCAGAATCAGTTGGCAGTTCAGCGCCGTCATCGTCTGATGAGCAAGAAATTAATGTGAAGCTTGCAAAAAACAACAAGAGTAGTGAAAAATGTGTGCAAAATTTTTTCATGATTTAAATTTTTAACAAAAGTAATTGTGATAGTTAAGCAGCGCAATACCCTAAACAGGGTAGATGATTTTATAATCTCCCGATGAATAGAATTTCATTCAAATTGTTTTTTAATTGGTGAATGGCATCTGATATTGAATAAAAATTATCTTCCTATTTTGTTTCTTTCTGAACGAAATTCAAACCTTTGTTTTGAGTCATCTATGAAGAGTTTGTGAATATCTTAATTAGGAAAGTCTTTAATTTTCTCCGAAATTTGTAGCATAAATTTGAAAAATGAAGCAGTATTTAGATTTGGCTAAACATGTTATGGACAATGGTACCATGAAGAGTGACAGAACCGGAACAGGAACACAAAGTGTTTTTGGCTACCAGATGAGATTCAATATGGAAGATGGTTTTCCGATGGTGACTACCAAAAAACTTCATTTGAAGTCAATTGTCTATGAACTGCTTTGGTTTTTAAATGGAGATACCAATGTTAAATATCTTCAGGATAACGGTGTGAGAATCTGGAATGAATGGGCAGATGAAAATGGTGAACTCGGACCGGTTTATGGTCATCAGTGGAGAAGTTGGGGAAAACCCGACGGCAGTACCATCGATCAGATTAAAGTGGCAATTGACCAGATTAAAAACAATCCTGACTCAAGAAGAATAATTGTTTCAGCCTGGAATGTAGGAGAACTTGACCGGATGGCACTTGCACCCTGTCATGCATTTTTTCAATTTTATGTTGCTGACGGAAAATTATCGCTTCAACTCTATCAGAGAAGTGCAGATATATTTTTGGGTGTTCCTTTCAATATTGCTTCATACGCCTTATTGCTCAAAATGATGGCTCAGGTTTGCGGTCTGAAAGAAGGCGATTTTGTACACACTTTTGGTGATGCACATATTTACACAAATCATTTTGAACAGATTAAACTCCAATTGAGTCGCGAGCCGAGAAAACTTCCGGTGATGAAAATTAATCCCGATGTCAAAGATATTTTTGATTTTAAATTTGATGATTTTGAACTCGAAAATTATGATCCGCATCCACACATCAAAGGCATAGTTGCGGTATAATTACCAGATGTCCCGGTTTAGTACATATTTGACGCCAAAACCAAATCTCATCAGTTCAAATTCTTTGTATTCACCAAAAGACCACCAGGGTTTAATTTCGGCATTGACGACAATCGGATATTTTTTTGGTTTGTATTCAATTCCGGCTAAAGGTCTTAATGCAAATGAAGCTGCGTCTTCGTTTTTCATAAAAGAAAGCTGTGCACCGCCGCCAAAATACCAGCTTAAATCTCTAAACCAAAGCAATTGATAGTTTAATGTAAAATCGGCACCTATATTAAAAAGATGTTTACCAAACAGAATTTGACCGTTGACTGCTCCAAAATCTCCTAAAAATTGTTTGATTTGAGGTCCGTAGAGTGAAACTCCGTTTCCATTTTCAATCATTGCTCCCAAAGCAGTTTGATAGACGGTTTCCTGCAGACCATATTCGTCTTCCTGAGAATAGACTGAAACCGAAAATAAAAGAATTAATGAAACGATTATATTTTTCATGGCTTAGAAACTTGATAGTTAAAAGGTTAAAATTAATAAAAAAAGCCGGTAAAAAAATTACCGACTCTACTTATTTTCTGTTTTATTTTGAGTTTAATTCAAAATATATTTAAAGCCCATGCTAAATCTGCCGGCTTCAAAATCAGATTCATCTGTCAGATTCCACCAGGGTTTCCAGTCAAAGTGAAATCCTAACGGAACTGTAGGAATTTTATATTCCAAACCCACAGCCGGACGAATTGCAACAAAAGTTTTGTTGTCTCCGAACTTATTATCTGTAAATGAAAGCTGAGGGCCAACACCCACATACCATCCGAGACTGCTTCCGGCAAACTTTTGATTATAAGAATAATCAAGTCCTACTGTTGTGAGATTGTCGCCAAACAGTACCTGAGCATTAACCGCATTTTCAGAATCGAAAAAATGTTTAAACTGTGGCCCTACCAAAGTAGATCCGTTTCCAAGGTCAATCCCAAGCCCAAGTGAATTGTTGTAACTTTGTGCGTTTGCAAACTGAATTCCTGTCAGTAACATCAGGCTCATAAGTCCTGCTGAAAAAACTTTTTTCATTTTCATTGATTTTAATTAACAGCATGATATTAGACAAACTTCTTGCCAAAATCAGAATTGTTAAATAATTCTTTTATTTTTTGATTAGTTCTGTAATTTTTAAATGAATTCATCAAAAAAATTGTAAAACAGTTTTAAACAAATAACTTTGTTTGCTATAATTAATAAAAGATTAAAATTCATCAAATGAAAAAATATATTTTAAGTTCAGTTCTTTTACTGTTTTTTTCGATTGTATTTGGACAGATTTCAGAAACATTGCCACCGTCTTATCAGGAAAATCAGTCATCAAATGATATTTTCAGGGCTGAGCCGGAAAGAATCAACAGTTTGATTCACACCAAACTGGATTTAAAATTCAGTTTTGAAAAAGAAGAAGTTTATGGTGAAGTATGGCTGACGCTGAAACCTCATTTTTATGATACCAACGAATTGATACTCGATGCCAAAGCGATGTTGGTTCACGATGTGGAACTGGTTCAGGGAAATTCAAAAAAGAAGTTGAATTTTACAAATGATGATTTTAAATTAAATATCAAATTAGATAAAACTTATAAAAGAAATCAGGAATATACGGTTTATATCAAATATACCGCCCGTCCAAATGAAGTGAAAGCCAAAGGAAGTGCAGCTATATCTTCTGCAAAAGGTGTTTATTTTATCAATCCGAGAGGTGAGGAAGCTGATAAACCGACTCAAATCTGGACTCAGGGCGAACCCGATTCTAACTCGGTATGGTTTCCGACAATTGATGAACCCAATCAGAAAACCACTCAGGAAATTTATTTGACAGTTCCTGATAAATTTGTAACACTGTCAAATGGTGAACTGAAAAAACAAACCAAAAATCAGGATGGCACCAGAACCGATTACTGGAAGTTAGATCAAAAACATGCGCCCTATCTGTTTTTCTTTGGGATAGGTGATTTCGCAATTGTCAAAGACAGCTGGAAAGGAAAAGAAGTGAGTTATTATGTAGAACACGAATATGAACCATATGCCAGACAAATTTTTGGAAATACTCCAGAGATGATTCAGTTTTTTTCTGATTTACTGAAATATGAATATCCTTGGAATAAATATGCTCAGATGGTCGGCAGAGACTACATCAGCGGAGCTATGGAAAATACAACTGCGGTTCTGCATTTGGAAAGCGCACAGCAAAAGCCGGGACAGCTGATCGATGAAAATATCTGGGAAGGAACAATTGCACATGAACTTTTTCATCATTGGTTTGGTGATTTGGTGACCATGGAAAGTCCGTCAAATATTTCGATGAATGAATCTTTTGCAAATTATTCTGAATATCTGTGGAATGAATATAAATACGGAAAAGACAAAGCAGAAGATGACCGTTTTGATGATTTAGGCTATTATACAGATGATAATTCTAATTTCCATAAAAAACTGATTCGCTATCATTACCACGACAAAGGAGATTTGTTTGACAGAGTTTCTTATGAAAAAGGAGGAAAGGGAGTTTTGCATATGCTCAGAAACTTTCTTGGCAACGAAGCTTTTTTTGAGGGATTGAGTAAATATCTTCATGACAACGAATACGGAACCGGCGAGGCAGCTCAGCTTAGACTGGCTTTGGAAGCAGTGAGCGGAAGAGATTTGAACTGGTTTTTTGACCAATGGTTTTTCTCAAGCGGTCATCCCAAAATAAATTTTGATTACAGATATGATTCGGCTTCAAAAAAAGTGAGGGTTACTCTGGTTCAGACTCAAAGCAATTATTTCGAATTTCCTTTTGCAATCGATTTAGTTGTGGACGGAAAATCAGAACGAAATTATGTTTGGGTTTCTAAAAAGAAAACAAATAATTTTGATTTTGACGCCGGAAAAGCACCCGAAGTTGTCATCCCGAATTCAGATCAGGTTATTCTTTGTGAAATTAATGAAACCAAACCGGCAGAGGCTTTTGCAGCACAATACAAATATGGGAAAGACAATGTAATTACCCGGATTTTGTCATTAAAAAAACTATCAGATTCACAGTCAACAAGCGAAATTGCATTGAATACACTTGCTGACGGATTGAATGATTCTTTTGAGGGAATCAGAATACGGGCAATTAATTTTTTGGATGCCAAAAATTCAAAAGTAAAAACCAAAACCACTCCGATTCTGAAAAAACTGGCAACTTCTGATTCAAAAACTTTGGTGAGAGCGGCAGCACTTGCGAAGTTAAATGAAATGGGAGAAAATGATATTTCTGTTTTTGAACCCGGTTTGAAAAGTGAGTCGTTTAGTGTGCAGGCAGCTTCAGCAAGCGGAATTGTCAGAATCAGCCCGGAGAGAGCAAAAGAATTTTCGACCCTGGATGACGAAGTGTTGAAGTCAAGTGAGGGGCTGATTGGAGAATTAATCGACGACTGGATTTCAAAAAATGATACTTCAAAATTCAGTGTTATTGCTGATGTTGTCGCTTTCTATTTCTTTACTCAGTTTGAAAATCCGACACTCGGAGCCAAGCTCGAAAGAGGGTTTAACTGGATGTTGAGTACAGATGATTTGACTTCGACTCAAAAGATAGCAAAAACCTACAGCCAGGTTTATGATTATTATGCCAAGACGAATCCTCAACTTGGTGTGGTGCTGAAAAATCTGACTGATAATGCAATTAATCTGAAAGTTAAAGCCAATCGTGAAAATCCTTCAGCGTCATTTGAAAAACAAATTCAAATTCTGAATGAAGCGAAACAATCGATGCAATAAATGGTTTTCAATTTTTCTGACAATGAATCAAGACTTATCAAATCATCTATTTTGACACATTCATCCGAAAGTTTTTAAAATTTGGCACAAAATATCCTGTATCGCCCTAT
>CAYFWH010000140.1:0-6012 GCA_964346785.1 uncultured Weeksellaceae bacterium
AAGTTTGATTCAGAAAACTCTACCGGTACTTTTGACTGTTCTTTTGTTACAGGAAAAAAAACCTATACACAATGTGCCAATGACCTAAATGGTCAGGTAACTTTAGATTTGGCAGCTATCGCCACTGATTTGACAGATGGAAATCCAAACTTGGTAGCTAAGTTTTATTCTACCGAGGAGGATGCAGCCGATGATACCGAAAATAATGTAATTCCTACCGGACCATTTACAATTAGTGAGAACGATGCACCTGTAACAATCTATGCACAGGTCAAAGATGCAAGCGGTGAAATTGTCAAAGTATGGACAGTCATACTGGATTTGAAAGAAGGCGTTCAGGGACACCACAATGCTGAATTCACAACTTGTGATATAGGTGGTGACGGAGTCGAAGTTATCGACCTGACAGCAATCAGTGTAGTAGATGCACCTCCGGGAGTAATTTATGATATTACATATTATACGACTGAACAAGATGCAATCAACGGAACCAATGCAATTGCGAATCCAACTGCATACATGACAGGCGATGCCATCATTTATGTGAGAATTGAAAATTCTGAAGGATGTTTTGTAGTGGTACATATTACAATTGAACTGGGTGATCTGCCGGTTGATTTGGGAGATGACTTTACAATGTGCGACGGAGATGCTGTTCTGACTGCTACCGGTGGTTTTGGAGAAAATGTATCTTTTGTTTGGGAAAAAGACGGTGTTGTAATTCCGGGTGCTGATTCTCAAACCTATACTGTAACCGAGACAGGAACATATACTGTAATTGTAACCAATGATGTTGGTTGTACAGGAAGTGATACAGTAGTTATTAGCTTGGGAGAACTCGATGTAGATTTGGGTGACGACTTCTCGATGTGTGAAGGTGAATTTGAAATTACCGCTACCGGAAACTTCACAGGATTTGAGGGCGTAACTTTTGAGTGGAAGAGAAATGGCAGTATTATAACAGGTGAAGAGTCTCAGACTATAATTATAAACCAAACAGGAACTTATTCAGTAACTGTAACTTCATCATGGGGTTGTGTGGGAACTGCAACTATCGTTGTATCTCCGGGTGAAGAACCTGTCATCACAGGAGTAACTTACGGACCAGATTATATTTTGGTTGAAGCAGAAGGCGGTGCACAACCGTACAAATACTCAATCACAGGAGTTGTATGGCAGGACAGCAATCGTTTTGACTATCTGCAACCCGGTAAATACACAATTTATGTGAAATCTGCTGAAGGTTGTATTACAACTCAGGAAATTGCAGTATTCAAAATACCGACTATGTTTACACCTAATGGTGATGGTATCAATGATACATGGAACATTCCAAATCTGAATGTATATCCCGGCTCTACAGTCGTGATTTATGACAGAAACGGAAGACTTGTTTATCAGGCTGAATTGAATTCAAACACAATTTGGGACGGATATTACATGAACGGACAGAAGGCACCGACTCAGGATTACTGGTATATTATCAATTTGACTGACGGGCGTAAATTTACAGGACATGTAACTGTGAAAAGCCGGGGCGAGAAAAATTAACCATTGGGGTCCGGGTGACAAGCCCGGACCTTAATTAAAAAATATTCTTTAGAAGATTAACACAATACTCCTAAAATGAAAAAACTAAATTTACTCTTAATAGCAGCTTTGAGTTTCATCAGTATGAAAAGCTTTGCACAGTCCAGTCTGCCATTTGATGAACAATATTTTATCATGGATAAATTCCTGGTGAATCCATCTTTTACAGGAGCTGAAGACGATATTATTTTCAGAACATCACACAGAAGACACTGGGACACTATGCCCGACGGACCAGTGACTACAATAGCAAGTGCGCACGCAAATATTGTGGACAGGGTAGGGTTTGGTATGTACTTTATGAACGACCATAACGGAAATACCAAAACAAACAGTTTCAATCTGTCAGCGGCTTACCATATCCCGATTGGCGATAAGAAAAACAGACAAATGGGTCAGTTCTCATTTGGTACTTCACTCAGTTTTGCAGGAATGCACTTTATGGGTGAAACCGAATTGCCGAATGACCCGGTTTATAACGACACCGAAACCAGAGTATATATTCCATACATTAATTTTGGTGCTTCAGCAACTTATGACGGATGGATGATCGGAATTTCGGCACTCGATATTCCATTGAGCTACAACAGCCCGATTGTGAATCAATATGAACCAAGTCCGACATTCTATTACGGTATGCTTGCCAAAAAAATTAATCTGACTTCACAGATTGAACTTGAGCCGATGGTTGCCTATCGCTCAAATTTTGACAAAGACAGCCGTTTGGATGCCAATCTGAGAGCTACCACCAAATTCAAAGACAATGCAGTCTGGTTGGGTGCAAATTACAGAATGGACTTCTTTGACGGAGAATCTCAGGCATTGAGTATTTCACCGATGATTGGTGCCAAAATCAACAGAATGAATCTGGCATTTGGTTACAACATTGGTTTGAGTGATATGAAATACGAAGGAAATGACGGATTTACTGCGGTACTCGGTTTTGATATCGAGAATTTCTTTAAACCCGGTTTTGAATAAGTAATTATTTATTTTATCTAATTATCAAAAGGGTAGCATTGCTGCCCTTTTTTTATTGGTTAGCACTTACAATTTTGTAATTTTGAAAGATGTTTCTAAAAGAAATTAAATTAAGGAATTTTAAGAATTTCAATGAATCTGATTTTGAGTTTTCACCCAAGTTAAATGCATTTGTAGGAAAAAACGGAATCGGAAAGACCAATGTTCTGGATGCAATTCATTGTTTGGCTTTGACCAAAAGTTATCTGAATTATTCAGATATACAAAACATAAATTTCGGTCAGGAGTTTTTCACGCTCGAAGGAAATTTTATCAAAGACGAAGATGAAGATGTGATTTTCATGTCTGTTCAGAAAGAAAAAGGGAAACAACTCAAACGAAATTCAAAACTATATGACAGAATTTCTGAACATATCGGACTCTATCCGCTGGTGATGATTTCACCTTATGATTTGGATTTAATCAAGGAAGGAAGTGAGGTAAGGAGAAAGTTTACAGACAACATCATTTCTCAGTCCGACAAGGAATACCTGAACAGTTTGATGCGCTACAACCGTGTTTTGTCTCAAAGAAATTCATTGTTGAAGTATTTCTTTCAAAACGCTGTTTTTGATCCGGTTTCACTTGAATTTTATGACAACGAACTGATTGAGCTCGGAAATTTTATTCATCAAAAAAGAAAAGAATTCATCAGAGATTTTTCACCGGTCTTCAGTGATTACTATCAACTGATTTCCAATCAGAGCGAGACGGTTGAGATTTCCTATCAATCAGCTTTGGATGAAACCGATTTTGGAGAATTGATCAAAACTTCAATTTCAAAAGACCGTCAGACACAATACACAACACAGGGAATTCACAAAGATGACCTTGAATTTAAAATCAAAGGTTATCCGATTAAGAAATTTGGTTCGCAGGGACAGCAAAAATCTTATCTGATTGCACTGAAACTCACACAGCTGGAATTAATTAAGTCAAAACTCGGCATCACACCGGTTTTGTTGCTTGACGATATTTTTGACAAATTAGATGAGTCAAGAGTAGAACAACTGATTAAATTGGTTAATGAAGACAGATTCGGTCAGATTTTTATTTCTGATACTCATCCCGAAAGAACTGCTGCGATCTTAAAAAAAATTAATTCAGAAAGTAAGATATTTGAGCTATGAAAAGAAAAAATGAGCAAACAATCGGAGAAGCTATCAGGCATATGATTAAAGAGTTGGGGATTGAAGAACAGATTTTGTGCGCTCAGGCAGAACAGGCATTTGAGAAAATGATGGGCAGTTATATCATGGGTTACATCAAAAGTTTTCAGATAAAAAATAAAGAACTGCTGATTAAAATTGATTCACCTGAATTAAAGAATGAGCTGATGATGGGTAAATCAAAAATCAAAGACCATATCAACTCTGAATTGAAAAAAGATTATTTGACTGAAATTAAATTTTTGTAATGCCACAGATTGAATCTTCAAAATATAAAGACCCTTCTTATATTTTTAAAAACCCGCATATTTCCACAATCTATATCAATAAAATCAGGAAAACGAGCCCACCGGATTATGGCAGGGAAAGAATTGAATTGGCCGACGGAGATTTTCTGGATATTGATTTTATGATGAATTCAACTGCAAAAGCCGTTGTGCTTTGTCATGGTCTGGAAGGGAACTCAGTCAGAAATTACAACAATACCGCAGCTGCTTATTTTGATTCAAAAGATTTTTCGGTTTTTGCATGGAATAACCGGAGTTGCAGCGGAGAAATGAACCGTTTGCCAAAACTCTATCATCATGCGGCTATTAATGACCTGGACAGTGTGGTGAAGTTTGTAACAGCCAAAGGATTTGAAGAAATTTACCTGTTAGGTTTTTCGATGGGTGGCGTTCAAATCCTGAATTACTTTGGAAAAAAAGAAATAAATTCAGTAGTGAAAGCAGCAGTCGCTGTTTCGGCGCCGATTTATCTGAAAACGACAGCCGAAATTTTGAAAAATGGTTTTAATAAAATTTATTTGAAGAATTTTTTGATCTCGATTTCCAAAAAATTAAACGCAAAGGCAAAACAATTTCCTGAATTACTGGATTGGGAGAAATTGAAGACTGTAAAAAGCTTTGATGAAATCGATGAGTATTTTACAGCACCGTTGCATGGTTTTGAAAATAAAGAAGATTATTACCGAAAAGCATCACCCGGATTTGTACTTGAAAATATAGAAACTCCGGTCCTAATTCTGAATGCATTAAATGACCCATTTCTTGGAGACGACAGTTATCCGTCAAAAGTAGTTGCTGATAGTGAAACAGTCTTCCTTGAAACACCAAAATATGGTGGTCATTGTGCCTTTCCGTTAAAAAATTCAATATTCAATTACTCAGAAATCAGAGCTTACGAATTTTTTAATTCTGTAATTACTTCAAGCGGATTGTAAGCTGAAAAAACAGAACTACCGGCTACCAGTACATCAGCGCCGAGTTGAGCAAGTTGTTCAGCATTTCCGGGACCTACACCGCCGTCCACTTCAATCAGTACGCTTGCATTTTTTCTGTCGATTAATTCAACTGCTTTTACGATTTTCTGATAGGTATTTCTGATGAACTGTTGTCCGCCAAAACCCGGATTGACACTCATAATCAGCAATAAATCAATGTCGTTGATAATATCTTCCAATAAATCGACTGAAGTATGCGGATTGAGTGCAACACCTGCTTTCATACCTTCGTTTTTAATTTCCTGAACCGTTCTGTGTAAGTGGGTACACGCCTCGTAGTGGACAGTTAGAATATCGGCACCGATTTCCTTAAACTCTTTGATATATCGTTCTGGCTGAACAATCATCAAATGGGTGTCGAGTACTTTATCGGTCAAACCGTCGATGGCTTTAATCACCGGCATTCCGTAAGAGATATTTGGCACAAAAACTCCATCCATCACATCGAGGTGAATCCATTCAGCATCACTTTGGTTGAGCATTTCTATATCTCTGGCAAGATTTGCAAAATCGGCAGCAAGAACGGAAGGGGCAACTATCGGCATAATGAAATGATTTGTGCAAAGATAAATGAATATTTTTGTAGTGAGAATTTAGGGTGATGGTTTTGTGGAAATTATTAAACTGATATGTAATAGTTATGAGATTTAGCCACCCTCACCAAATAAAAATTAGGCTGTAGAGCTTTTCTTAAAAAGTATATTCCTCAATACCTCCATAATTTTCTCATCCCTTCCCCTCGATTATCGACCGAATTTCTCGAATGGCATACAACGGAATGTTGATTAACCAATCATCATTTCTGAAATGAGCCAAAGAGGTTCGAATACTCATTTTTGGTTCAAAATGCTGATGGTAACTTTTTAACGATTTTGATTGTAGATTTTCCTCCGCTTTCACTTCTAACGGATACAGGTTTTGTTGATGTTCTATAATAAAATCAACTTCATT
>CAYFWH010000141.1:0-5871 GCA_964346785.1 uncultured Weeksellaceae bacterium
ACATTACGAACGCACAACAAAAAAATTGGCAAGAGTGGCAGAAACGTCTTCGATTTAAAGTTTTTCATATATTTGAGGTTTGGTGCTTCAGTTCAAAATTTAAGTTAAAATCCGCCTGAACGCAAAGTGCCGAACCGTTGGCATCAACTTTATCAGAACGCTATGCAAAAACTAATCTTCTTTCTTATTTTGAGTTTTTCTTTTTATTCTTTAGAAGGACAAATCAAAGAAAACAAAAAAAACATAGACAAAATTGATGTTAGTAACTATCAAAGTGAAATTCTTCCGGAAGAAGAAATGCGTGTTACAACTGATAAAGCAGTTATATTTATTCAGAACAAAAATTACGCAGAATTTAAACAACTAATTGTTGATGATGTTGCTAAAAACATTTCCGAACAGCAAATTATTCAGATTGTTGACCTAATAAATGAACAATTCAAAATGGAAGGTGTTCCGACCGGAAATGAGAATATTCTACCGTCGTTGAAGATGGCTTTTGATGGAAACGACACAATATTTGTAAATACTATTATGTATAATTTTAAGCCGATCAATAACGAACGAAAAATCTTGACTTTTAGTTTTTTGAAAAAATATGGAACTGATAAAATTATTGGAGTACACCTAAATACAAACCCACTTTCTTCCGGAAATGTTAAACCAACTATCAAACAAATTGAAAAATTTGATTTTAATGTTACTGACATCTCAAATTTCAGAATTTATTATGATGAAGGAATTGACAGAAAAAGAAAATTCAAAAATGAAATTGGCTATTTTGCAATTCAGGGAGACTTAAATACACTTAAAGAATCCGGGATTTCACCAATAATTGAAACAATTTTTTCGGAACTTAAAAAATCAAATTTTAAGTCAGTAAAAACATTTAATTCGACCCTAAATCGAGGTGAAAACGCAAAATATATACAAGCAGAATTTAGTTTTAAAAACTTACCCTATTCAATCTTCATTTACTTACCCATAAAAAATGGAGGACAATACGAAAATGAAATCATCCTCATGCAAAGAGAATATGTTAATTTAGGTTATGAATTCACCTTAAATCAAAACGATTATTTAATAATCAAAAGTGAATTTCCTAAAATTGCAGAAATGAATCTTGAAAATTACTATTTAGACAAGCCATAAAAAAAACGATATTAAACAACAAGACAGACAACCATGAAAATATTATTGACCATTTTGACTTTGACAATTAGCTTTAATTCCTTTGCGACAGAATGGTTAACTTACCATGTGTATTTTGAAACCGAATACATACAAGGACCTTGGACACGAACAGACATTCTTGAACAATCAAAATACAAATATCTGGCAGTTGAAGCGTATGAAGATTTATTTGGTTCGGAAAACGAACAATTAGTTCAAAAATTTATTTCAAGACTAAAAGACAAAAAGCCTGATCTATACAATTGGACATACAACTTGAATTTTCAGGACGATACAGTTATAATTACGACAAAAGAACAACCAAAAAATGTAGAAACAATTAAGAACGAAATAACCGCAACTTTGACTTTTAACAACTTTAAAGCTGTAACATTCAACTTTGGTGACACATCTGAAACGTTAACCAACAACGACTTGACACTTCCATATTTTGATTTAGTTTCTAAACAAATAACACAGACCACAGGCGTGAAAAAAGAGCAAGAACCAATCGGACAAAATCAAATGGTGGAACCAACCAAAACTAAAAATCCATTGACAACCTGGTTAATCGTATCAATTATTTTTAATTTTGGACTTCTTGGACTTTTGACAATGAAAAAATTAAAGAAATAAGCATAAGGTATACATGAATTTAGTGCCGGGAAGTCTGATATACAAGTGTGAAAGTTCCTGTGAAGTTTTCCCGTCCGAACATAAAGCCCAAACCGTTGTATGTAATTTTGCCCAAATGAAAAAAAGCATTTATTTTTTAATTATTATTTCACTTTTATCTTGTCAATCGAAAAACAACAATAATTTCGATGAAAATTTTGTGACACAGTTAGAAAATGAGTTACTAAAAAACTCGAAAGTCCAAAACAATATTCATCCGATCAAATTATATATGGATTTTAATGACGATGGTATTTATGGTGGATATGATGAAAAAGAAGATTATTTTAACTACATCAATACACAGGAAGTGGTAGATATACTGAAATCGTATGGCGCTATTTTAAAATATGATAAAAAAAATATTGATAAGCTTAAAAAATTAGATTTTGATTATATAAAATATTTCAAAGACGATTATTTGAATATTGATACAGAAAATATAGAATCACACATTTTTCATTTGTCTGAGATTATTACTGATGACTATGGAGAAAATTTCTACTTCTTAAAATTTAAAACGAATAAAGATGAATATGGTTATATGGTATACTTCACCGATAAAAAAATGTTGAAAGTAGAATATTATGAATAAAAATTGCACAAAACATTGACTAACCATAGAGATTATAAACAACGACACGACAATATGAAACAAAAATTAACAATATTATTTACAGTCATTACATTGACAACATTCGGGCAGAAAAACCAAACAGTTGATCTGAAATGGAAAATTGGAGAGAATGAAAAACTCAATTATTACACTGTTATGAGTGAAATTGATGAATCTTCATTTGAAATGGATTTTGGTGTATTTTTCGAAGCTTTTTCGGACAGCACATTTAATAAAACTACTAAAGATCTGTTCAAAAAAATTAATGATAGTTTCGAAGATCAAGACTTTGTAACGACACTGACAAATAAAAATAATGGTGTCATTGACATAGTAATGACGACAAAACCTAAAGAGGCCGATAATGAAGAAAAAAATGACAGTAATGATGATGATTTTTTGAAAAAGATGCAATTAATCTCACAGGGTGTAATGCTTCGTGGTTCTGTTTATGAAACCGGAGGGATTCATAGTTTTTGGGTGAAGAGTAGTCAAAAAAATCTGATTGCTTTATTTTTTGAATTACCGAAAAAGCCGGTAAAAGTTGGTGACAAGTGGTCTCTTGATGTAAATCTGATTGCAAACGACCAAAGTTTTGATTGTGATAGTTCATCTAAAATAAATGAAGTAACGCTGACAGAAATTAAGGAAGTAAACGGAGAAACAATAGCAGTTCTTGAATATAACATTGTCGAATATGTAAAAGGAAGCTACGCCGTCCCTTCATTTTTCGGTAACAGTGGTGAAGTGGAAGAGGCTACGATGAAATATAGCCATCAGGGTATTGCCGAGTTTTCCGTTGACAATGGACGCTGGATAAATTATGACGGAATTATGAGTTTTGAATCAACAGGTGTAATGACTGCAAATAAGAAGACTAAATTTGCACTGATAGATGAAAAAAATGCCGATAGGTAACAAGTAGATTTGCAAGAGCGGCAGTATAGTTCTTCGATTGAACTTTCTGCTATATTTAGTTCTTTGATTGGCATTTAGTGATAATAGTGTAGCCTTCGTAAAGTGTCAAACCGGTTGTATGTAATTTCCACAAAAATGAGACAAATAATTTTTCTTGTATTTTTAATGTTAACAGTGTCTTGTGAGAGAGGTAACACAATACAAAAATTCACTGATGAAATTCATCCGGATGATACAAATTGTTTAAATGCTATAAAAACAGCAAAGAACGATTTAAAAAAAGGAAGAGATATCTATTGTAAAAGTTATGGAATGCTATTAAATTTTGAAGAAGAAAGACATGCCAAAGAATTCGATAGTATACTAAAATCTAAAAGCATTGAAATCAAAAATGCTCATTATTCTGATGTTGTTTATAAAAATAAGCGTCAAAATTGTTATTGTGAATTAATGAATTTGGTTTTTGAAGAAAGATATGGAAGCAAATTTATAGATTCTATACACTTTATTTCAGATAGCATTTGGGTACGAAAAAACCCGGATTTAATTTTTTCAAGAGGTAGTATAAACGGTAAGTGGTACAAACCTGCTTTATTCCCCGGTGATAAATTTTATAATTCAGAATATCACACCGGATTACAAGAAAAATTTGATGAATTGTTTAAATACGATGAAAAATATATAATAACAAATAAAGAAAACGGGTTTGGAGTAGCTCAAATTAGAGTAGATGTTTATGTAGATAAATTCGGGAATTCAGCCATCAAAGATTATTACATAACATACTTTGATACTAAAGCCAATAAAAAAAATTACAACAAATCATATCATGAATCAATTAAGAATTTAGCCTTTAATTTAATCAAGCAAAATAAATGGAAGCCGGCTACTGTTGGTAATGTAAATGTTAATTCAGAATTTTCAGTAATTATAAATCTGAAATAAAAACATTCAAAAATTAAGTGTGAAAAGATGACAAGTTTAATTACGATAAGAGCATACGAACCGGACGACAAAACCGATGTAATAAATTTGATCAGGTTGAATACACCGAAATTTTTTGCAGTTGATGAAGAAGAAGACTTAAAAAAGTATTTAGAGACCGAAAGAGAACTCTATTATGTATTACTGTATGACGAAAAAATCGTTGGATGTGGCGGAATTAACTTTTCGGATGACAAAACAATTGGTAAAATCAGCTGGGACATATTTCATCCTGACTATCAGGGTAATTCTTTGGGAACAAAATTATTGAAACATCGAATTGAAAAACTTCGCTCAATTGACAGCATCCAAAAAATAACGGTCAGAACTTCGCAGGTTGCTTACAAATTTTACGAAAAACAAGGTTTTGAACTGATTGAAATAATAAAAGATTATTGGGCAGAAGGTTTTGATATGTATAGTATGGAATATAAACAGTTATAAATCATTTATTTATATAAGTATCAATCAGGTATTATGGTTTGACTTATTGGAGAAGTTGTTTATATTTGAGAGTTTGTCTGACAGTAAGAAAAGGTTTTAGCCAATAAAACCAAGGTCAAAAAGTTAGAAAATAACTATCTTTGATTATTAAACTAAATAAAATGGATATCCAAGCTCGAAAAATAAAATTTGTGCAAAAATTTCTGAGTATCAAGAATGAAGATATGCTTTTGCGGTTTGAAGAACTATTGAAAATTATACAAGCAGAGAATAAAAGAGAACTGAAACCACTCACCACTGAAGAATTAAACCAGCGGATTGACGAATCCGAAAGAGATTTTGAAAACGGACGATATAAAACGACTTCTGAAATGCTCAAAAAATTCGATTTGTGAAATACGAAGTAGTTTGGTCGGATTTTGCGGAAAAACAAATTGATGATATTCATAAATTTTATCATAATAAAACTAAAAGCTTAAACATCGCTAATCAGATTGTATCAAGAATTTTAAATGCACCGGATAGCTTGAAATATAGTCCTGAAATTGGGCAACGCGAGTCTGCACTCTCAAATCGAAAACTTGATTATCGTTACATTGTGGAATCAAATTATAAGTTAATTTATACAGTAAATAAGGAAGAACTACAAGTTAGAATCACTGATGTATTTGACACGAGACAAAACCCAACAAAAATTAAACGAAATAAATAACCGGAAGCCGTCAGACAAGTCATTTTCCGTCAGGTGGTTTAATCGCTTTGTAATGAAGTTTTTGTAAATTTGAGAAACAAATAACCCCAAAATGGATAATGGATTTACATAAATAAGACTGTAGAAAATACCAGGATTTGGCATCTTAGATTAAAAGAAAGATTATGGCAAAAAACACATCAATATTATTGGGGGATTATTTTGATAGTTTCATTAAAAAGCAAGTTCAGTCTGGGAAGTTTTCATCAGCTAGTGAAGTTGTGAGGGCAGCATTGCGTATGTTTGAATATGAAGAAAACAAGAAAAGTGAGCTTATTAAAGTATAGTACTACCCATTCTCTGTACCACT
>CAYFWH010000142.1:0-3963 GCA_964346785.1 uncultured Weeksellaceae bacterium
TTGCCTTTCTTTGATAAAACTTATCGTGAAAAATATATACTTGAATTACCATTTGACGATTTTAGATTAAGATTTCCAAACGCTATATCGAGCGGGCAGGGAACGGCAGATGAACTGACTTATCTGTTTAGGCATGTTCATGACATCAATAACTTCAATGATTTACCAATTCCTTTTTTATGTATCGCAACCAAACTCAGCGATGGTGAAGCAGTCGTTTTTCATGAAGGATATTTGCCACAGATTGTGCTGGCGAGCGGTGCATATCCTACGCTGCTCGAACCTGTCCGAATAAACGGGGAGCTCTATATTGACGGTGGTGTGAGAAATAATTATCCGGTTAAAGAAGTAATCGAAATGGGTGCAGATATAATTATTGGAGTTGATTTACAGGAAGGTTTACTCGACGACAGTCAATTAAATTCTGCCGCCAAAGTAATCGAACAAATCATTACTTACAATATAGCTGAAAAATCAGAAGAACAATCAAAATTGGTTGACCTGAGTATCAAACCTGAGTTGAAAGGATTTACAGTAACCAGTTTTGACAATAAAGATGATATTATCCTTGCAGGTGAAGAAGCTGCATACAAAAAGATAGATCAACTCAGAGAAATAGCCGAACTACAAGGTCATCCAAATATCAATTATAAAAAATATGAAGGCTTTGAATATGCTCTGATAACAGATATTGAAATCAGAGGGCTGGAAACATTTAACAAGTCATATATCAAAGGGAAACTCGGTGTTATCCCGCCACACCTGATTTCGTATGAGAACATTAAAAATGGAATCAAATCTCTGTATTCATCAGGTAACTTCAACAAAGTTTTTTACAGAATTGTCGACAATGAAGAAGGCCATAAATCGTTGAGGGTTAATGTCAGTGAAAATCCAACCCGCCAATCCATTAAATTTGGTTTGCATTACGATGATTTATTCAAAACGGGTTTGTTGTTGAATTTCAGTAGTAAACATGTTATTTTTGATAATTCTATTTTTTCAGCTGACTTGATTTTGGGAGACTTTCCGAGATATGAAATCAACTATTTTATTGACAACGGGATATATCCGAGTATCGGTATTTTTTCGAATTACAGAAGATTCAATTCAAAAATCAGTTCAAAAATCTTCAATGAAGACAATTCAGAAATCAGATATGATTACCTTTTCAGAGAATTCCTGAACCGTTTTTATCTGCAATCTACTTTTGTAGATAAATACGCTGTTGGTGGCGGAATTGAACATCAATATCTAAGTTTAAACACAGATAACCTTCCGCTTCAACATCCGGGAAGAAAAATTGAAAACAGTTATTTTGTTAGTCTTTATGGGTTTTTTAAAGCAGATAACTTAGACAACCCGAATTTTCCAATGAACGGAATGAAAATCAATGGATTATTCAAATATTTCTTAAAATCAAATGCAAACGAATTCAATGAAACTCCAATGATTTCAGCTAATTTCAAACTCTACAAATCAATGAATAAATGGCTGAATATCAATTTATTTGGTGAATTCGGCACTTTTTTCAGCAAACATCCGCCGCTTGCACATCAATTTGCGCTTGGCGGTTATGTTGAACAAAATTTTATGAATTATTCCCGATTTTATGGTCTTCCATTTTTTTCGGCCGGTGGCGAGAACCTGCTTTTATTAGGTGGCGGTCTTCAGGCAAAACTGATAAAAAATCATTATCTATCTGCTTTTATGAATTTTGCCAATCTCAGCGACAACATGGAAGAATTGAAACTGTTGAAGTATGAATACAGCGGGATGGGGATTGGTTATGGTTATGACAGCCCGCTTGGCCCTATTATTGGTTTGTGGACCTACTCACCCAACACAAAAAAGGGATTATTCAATGTATCTCTCGGATTTTGGTTTTAAATTTGCAGCATGATATTGTTTTTCAGCGAAACCGATTACATTATTTATCAGGAAGATAATTGGAAAGAATGGCTTGAAGAAGCTGTGAAGAAAGAAGGATTTGAAACCGAAAAACTCAATTACATCTTTTGCGATGATGATTATTTACTTCAGATTAATTTGGAATATCTCGAGCATGATTATTACACAGATGTTATTGGCTTTCAATATTCTAAAGGAAATAAATTATCCGGTGATATTTTTATCAGCATAGATCGTGTAAAAGAAAATGCTGTAAATAATGAAGCGACTTTTGAAAAAGAGCTGGCAAGAGTTATGATTCACGGAGTGCTTCATTTTATGAATTATGGAGATAAGACAGCAGAAGAACAAGAAAAAATGAGAAGGGCAGAGAACAGGCATCTTGCTTTTTTCAAAGAAATAAATTAATTGTTCCACGTGGAACATATTGTAAAAACAACAAAGAATGTTTTCAAAAGAATATGATGTAATAGTCGTTGGTGGTGGTCATGCCGGCGCAGAAGCTGCACATGCTGCAGCAAAAATGGGCTCAAAAGTATTGCTAATCACTATGAATTTACAAGTCATTGCCCAAATGTCATGTAATCCGGCAATGGGTGGAATCGCTAAGGGTCAAATCATAAGAGAAATTGACGCTTTGGGTGGAATGTCGGGCATAATCACCGATAAAACTATGATTCAATTCAGAATGTTGAATTTGTCAAAAGGTCCTGCCATGTGGAGCCCGAGAGCACAATCAGACCGAATGAGATTTGCTGAAGAATGGAGACTTGCACTCGAAGCAAATCCAAATGTAGATTTTTATCAGGATATGGTTACCAGAATTTTGGTAGACGGAAACAAGGTTAAAGGTGTGAAAACAGGGATCGGTCTGGAGTTTAAATCAAAATCGGTTATATTGACCAATGGCACTTTTTTAAATGGCTTAATTCATATTGGAGAAAAGAATTTTGGAGGTGGCAGAATGGGCGAAAAATCATCAACCGGAATTACTGAACAATTGGTTGATTTAGGTTTTGAATCCGGTAGAATGAAAACCGGGACACCACCAAGAGTTGACGGAAGATCGTTAGATTATTCAAAGATGGAAGAGCAGGGCGGAGATGAAAATCCACAAAAGTTCTCTTTTACAGACACACCAAAACTCACCAAACAAAGAAGCTGCTGGGTGACCTATACCAACCCTGAAGTCCACGATAAATTAAGAGAAGGTTTTGACCGCTCACCGATGTTTAACGGCGCAATAAAAAGTACCGGACCGAGATACTGTCCGTCTATCGAAGATAAAATTAACCGTTTTGCCAGCAGAGAAAGACATCAGATTTTTGCTGAACCCGAAGGCTGGAATACAATAGAATACTATGTAAACGGTTTTTCAACTTCTTTGCCAGAAGATATTCAATTCAAAGCGTTGAGAACAGTTCCGGGATTTGAAAATGTGAAGTTTTTCAGACCGGGATATGCTATTGAATACGATTATTTCCCGCCAACCCAAATTAAACATACACTTGAAACAAAGCTGATTGAAAACCTATATTTTGCAGGTCAAATCAACGGTACGACCGGATATGAAGAAGCGGGTTGCCAGGGATTGATGGCAGGTATTAATGCACATTTAAAAATTAATGAAAAGCCTGAATTTATACTGAAGAGAAATGAAGCGTATATAGGCGTTTTAATCGATGATTTGATTACAAAAGGAACCGAAGAGCCTTACAGAATGTTTACTTCAAGAGCTGAATACAGAATCCTTTTAAGACAGGACAATGCAGACGAAAGGCTAACCGCTTTGTCTCATGAAATCGGTCTTGCATCTGATGAAAGAATGAAAACAATGGAAACTAAGCACAAAAAAGCAACTGAAATGGTTTCATTTTTCAGAGAAAATTCAATTCAACCCGAAGAAATCAACCCGGTGATTGAAACGAGAAATGGAACTCCACTGAAACAAAGTTTCATAATGGATACAGTTTTGAAAAGACCTGAAGTTCATCTGACAGATTTTTTAGAAATTGATATTCTGAAAGATGCTCTTATTTATTTTAAACTAGA
>CAYFWH010000142.1:3973-5869 GCA_964346785.1 uncultured Weeksellaceae bacterium
AGATTTTTGAGCAATTGATAGAGTCAAAGAATGTACTGAACAAAATCAGTTGAACAACGAAGAACTCGAACAAGTAGAAATTCAGATCAAATACGAAGGCTATATCAAAAAAGAAAATGAAAATGCTGATAAATTAAAAAGGCTTGAAAATCTGAGAATACCCAAAAATTTTGATTATTCTAAACTTAAATCTATAACGATTGAAGCCAGGCAAAAACTTGAAAAATTAAGACCTGAAACAATTGCTCATGCATCAAGAATCAGTGGTGTATCACCTGCTGACATTAGCATTTTATTGATTTATATGGGAAGATAAATAATGTTTCACGGGGAACACTTTTATAATTTACTGATTTGAAAGACATTGAACTTGATTTAATTTTAGAAACCAGAGATTATTTCTTAACCGGAGAAAAATTTGGTTTGTATAGGAACCCGGAATATGGTTTTTTAGAAACCCGACCTGTTCCATTAAATAACTTGCCTGATTATTACAAAAGCGATGAGTATATATCGCACTCTGATTCAAAAAAGAGTTGGTTTGACAAAATTTATCAATTGATAAAAAAATACAATATCAGTTATAAATTTTCAAAACTTAAAGTTGAATCCGGCAACAAATCTTTGTTGGATTACGGATGCGGTACCGGTGATTTTTTGAAATATGCACAAAATAAAGGATTGACCGTTCTTGGAATTGAACCCAATCAAAATGCATTAAAATTAGCGCAGCAAAAAATAGGGAATGATTTGGTCAAAAATACAGAGCTGAAAAATCTGAATCAGCAATTCGACTACATCACACTTTGGCATGTTTTGGAACACATTCCAAATCTTGAGGAATTAATAATTGAGTTAAAAAACAAACTCAAAGCCGATGGAAAAATTATTATTGCTGTTCCAAATCATGATTCTTTTGACTCAAAATATTATAAAAATTTTTGGGCTGCCTGGGATGTGCCAAGACACTTATGGCATTTTTCTAACGACAGTTTTCAAAACCTGTCGTATAAATTTGGACTTGAAGTAGTCAATAAATATCCTTTGTGGTTTGACAGTTTTTATATCAGTTTTATTTCTGAAAAATATAAGAAATCAAAATTGAGAATATTGAGAGCACCGATAATCGGGTTTATATCTAATCTGTATGGAATGAAAAACAAAAATTACTCTTCTGTAATATATATTTTAAAGAAAAATGAATATTAAACGCTTAATTTCATTAACTTTGTCGGTGGTAATATATGAATTGACTTTTTTGAGAAAGTCTCTTAAAAACGATTTAAACAAGCCTTTTTTTTAACAAAACGAACTTAAATTTATAAATTATGAACAAGATTTTTTTAATGGGAATCATTTCGGTATTCATGTTGTCTGCCTGCAATGAATCAAAAGTTGTAATTGACAGCGAAAAAATTATGAGAGGTGACTGGACAGTTACAAATGTGTCATTTGACGGCGTAGATGCATCACATGTCAATGCGGTAGTTTTTGACGAAGCAGATCCAAAATGCTATATCGGGAGTCAGTGGCATTTGGTTCAGAACAATAATTCAGGAAACTACAATCTACAGGGTTCAGGGAATTGTCCTTCAGGTATGACAAAAATAAAATGGTTTGTCACCGACGAAGGAGGAGCCCGTTATTTCAACTTCAAAAAAGTTTATGAAGGTGAGAAACCAAAAAATGTAATGGATGGCTACCGAATGAAAATCGTAACGAGTACTGCAGATTATTTGGTGTTGAGACAAGATATCAGATTTGAAGGCAGCATCATTGGAATCAATTATACATTTTCAAAATAATAATCAATAAAATCTATAAAAATGAAATTAATCAGTTCAAAACTAATAATGTTATTGGCAGTGGCTGGAATGATCCTGAGCGGTTGTGATG
>CAYFWH010000143.1:0-3731 GCA_964346785.1 uncultured Weeksellaceae bacterium
TGGTGTGAAAAAGACCAAAATATCATATTTAACATCTTCCAAATAGGATAAAGCACTAGAAACAGGACGACAGAGCATACCTCTCTCCCAGGCAATCCCCATTTTGTCAAGGAATTTAGGAACTGCCGGATTCAGAACATCTGAAGACGGAAGCAAATATTTTTCATCCTTATGTTTTTTAAAATAAGATTCGAGATCTTCAATCCCTTTCTCACCCACATAAGTTTTCCGCTTTCTGTAAACAATATATTTTTGAAGATAAAAAGCTATTGCTTCTGACTGACAAAAATATTTCATGTCATCAGGAACCTGAAATCTCATTTCCTGAGCCAGTCTGAAATAATTGTCGATAACATTTCTGCTTGTGAAAATTACAGCAGTAAATTTAGAAAAATCAATCTTCTGCTGTCTAACATCTTTAGCTTCAACGCCCTCAACATGGATAAATGAACGAAAATCTATTTTTATCTTATTTCGTTTACTTAATTCAAGATAGGGAGAATTTTCATTTGCAGGCTGTGGCTGTGATACAAGAATAGACTTCACTTTCATTTTAACATGTTAATTATCAATCAATTAAGAACTTAAGAAGCACCAATAACGGTAAAATTTCCAGTGTGCAAAGATACAAAATATAATAATACCAAAATTTTGTTTCTTTATTCGGTCTGTTTTTAAAATACACTGAATAACTTATAACCCTTACAGATAACAGCATAAACCCTATAATGACCAGAAGTATATACGGGTTAATGGCTGTAAAATAAAATAAAAGCACACCTGTCCAAAGTATTGCAACACCAAAAACCCTGTAATAACTAAAAATTCTGAGTTTCAAATCAGCATCCGGTGAAATACCAAATGCATAAGTCCCGGTTGCAGACAATAGTGTACGAACACTAAAAAACAGAAGTATAAGTGCGGCAGCCACAACAATTTTAAATACCGGTGAATAAAAAACAAAATCATAGTCAACCGGCAAAAACTGATAAACAAGTAATGCAATCAAGAGAACATATACAGTCTGAAAAAGTAAGCCAAAAAGATTCTGGTTGTCATTGACCGTCATAAAGCGGTCAAGAGACCTGAGTGATTCAAAATTATTTGAAAACAAAAATTTCCCCAAAACGATTAAAACCATAGAAATAACCAGTATATAAAGCACCCAGTCAAGGTCTTCATAAGGTCGTAACTGAAAAAAAGCTGTCAATACGGTTTTCATAATTCTTTGCAAAAATACAAAAGCAGTCCGTAGATATGAATTATATTAGCGCCATATTTAAGACTATGTCTGAAAATCTGGTAATCATACCTACATACAATGAAATCGAGAACATCGAAAATGTACTCAGAAAGGTCTTCGGACTCAGCACATCTTTTGATGTTCTTGTTGTTGACGACAGCTCTCCGGACGAAACCGGACAAGAAGTAATCAGATTACAAAAAGAGTTCAGCGGTTTGTTTTTGGAAGTCAGAGAACAGAAAAAAGGTCTTGGAAAAGCATATACTCATGGTTTCAAATGGGCACTCCAAAAAAACTACAAGTATATTTTTGAAATGGACGCTGATTTATCACACAATCCGGAAGATTTACCAAGATTGTTAGAAGCTCTTCACAATGAATGCGATATGGCTGTCGGCTCTCGTTACTCACATGGTGTAAATGTTGTAAACTGGCCTTTGTCCAGAGTACTGCTATCTTTTACCGCATCAAAATATGCAAAACTAATTACAGGATTACCAGTCAAAGATGCTACTGCCGGCTTTGTCGGTTACAAAAGAGAAGTTCTCGAAGCCATCGATTTAAATAAAATAAAATTTAAGGGCTATGGTTTTCAAATTGAAATGAAATACAGAACCTGGAAGAAAAAATTTAAAATCAAAGAAGTACCTATTGTTTTTACAAACCGGGTTGCAGGGAAGTCAAAAATAAACCCGGGTATAATGGGCGAAGCTGTTTTTGGTGTTTTAAGATTAAGAATTCTGAGTATATTTGGTCGATTATGAAACGGTTTATTATCATTGTAACCAGCCTGTTGCTGCTGACACATTGCGCAGACAACATCAAAGAACCCGAAACACTTTACGATGAAAGTAAAATGGCTGTGGTTATAACAGAAATTTACATCTATCAGCAAAGTCATTACATAAAAGAATATGCTGAAATGAATACATCTGTGGCAGAGGTTGAAGCACAGATTATAGAAAGTCATGGAATGAGTGTAGATGATTTTAAGAAAAACTATAAATACTACAGTCTGAATCCTGATAAATTCCGTTCAATTATGAAAACAGTTACAGAAAATCTTGAAAGTAAATTGAGTCAATCTGAAATGCAAAGAAGAATTGATCAGAAATCAAAACCAAAAAAAAATAAAAGTTAAAAAATAGCTGTATCCGATTTGAATTTAGCACAGTTTATAATTAATTTTGCACAACTTAGAAATCACACATCAATTTATAATCAAAAACATGCAACAAAAAGCATTATTATTCTCAACAAGAGGCAGTATTGAACTTGCTGCTAAAATTGCAGAACATTACGGTCAGGAACTGGGACAATCAGAAGTTTTACAATTTAGCGACGGTGAGTTCCAGCCTGCATTCAAAGAATCGGTAAGAGGAACACGCGTATTTTTAATTGGTTCAACTCAGCAACCGAGTGACAATTTGATGGAATTACTGATGATGTGCGATGCTGCAAAAAGCGCATCAGCAGACAAAATCACTGTGGTAATACCATATCTTGGCTACGCTCGCCAGGACAGGAAAGACGCACCAAGAGTTCCGATTGGCGCCAAACTGGCCGCCAAAATGCTCACTGTGGCCGGAGCAACCCGGGTTATGACAATGGATTTACATGCAGACCAGATTCAGGGATTTTTTGAAATCCCGGTTGACCATCTTTATGCTTCCACTATCTTTATTGATTATATCCAAAATCTGGGACTGGACAATATCACCATTGCGTCACCTGATATGGGCGGAGCAAAAAGAGCCAACAGTTATGCCCGTTTTCTGAACTCAGATATTGTGATTTGCTACAAAGAAAGAAGACAGGCAAACCAGGTCCACAATATGACATTGATTGGTGAAGTGAAAGACAGAAATGTCATTTTGCTCGATGATATGATTGATACCGCCGGCACGCTAACCAAAGCTGCAGATATAATTATGGAAAGAGGTGCAAAAAGTGTCCGGGCAATCGCAAGCCACGCAATCTTCTCTGGCAGTGCTTATGAGCGAATTGAAAACTCACATCTGACAGAAGTTGCTGTAACAGATAGTATACCATTAAAAAATAATTCGGTATCTAAAATAAAAGTATTATCTTGCGCCCCACTTTTTGCTGATGTTATGCAAAAGGTACATAACAGTAAATCAATAAGTTCGAAATTTATAATTTAATTTAAATAAATATTTTTTTATGAAATCTATTACAATCCAAGGTGTAAAAAGAGAAAGCGTGGGCAAGAAAGCTACTCGTGCCTTACGCAATGCTGACCAAGTACCTTGTGTTGTTTATGGTGGAAATGAGCCATTGCATTTTTCGGCTGACGAAAAAAGCTTTAAACCGCTCGTATACACACCAGAGGCACACACAGTGAACTTAGAGTTGGCTGACGGAACCAAAATTTCTGCTATTCTGCAGGACATTCAATTTCATCCGGTTACCGACAGAATCATCCATGCTGACTTTTTCCAGTTACATGATGACAAAGCTGTCAGCA
>CAYFWH010000143.1:3741-5828 GCA_964346785.1 uncultured Weeksellaceae bacterium
GTTGTTGCCGGTGGTGTTCTCAGACAAACTATGCGTAAATTGAGAGTTAAAGCTATTCCAGCAAATCTTCCTGATGAAATCGTAATCGATATTTCTTCTATGAGAATCGGTCACAAAAAATATGTAGAAGCCATCCGTACAGATGACTACACTATTCTTCATCCGGACAATGCAGTTATCGTAGCCGTAAGAACTTCAAGAGTTGCAGTTGCTGATGATGACGATGAAGAAGAAGAGGCAGCAGCAGAAGGAGGAGAAACTCCTGCAGCAGAAGCAGCCGAAGAAGGTGGAGCAGAAGCTTAAAAATAAAAACCTTATATTTAAATGCGAAATACTCAGTGTTTCGCATTTTTTTATGAATTAAATTTTGAATCAATTAATTCTTCAATTATAATATAGTTTTACCGAAAAAATGACAGAATTATTTTCAGACGAGTACTTTATGATAAAAGCAATCGATCAGGCAGAAATCGCATATAAAAAAGGTGAAGTGCCGGTCGGAGCCCTTATTGTTTCAAATAATAAAATCATTGCTAAAGCTCATAATCTGACCGAAACACTGAACGATGCCACGGCCCATGCCGAAATGCAAGCCATTACATCAGCTTCTTCCTATCTCGGCGGAAAATACCTGACAGGCTGCACGCTTTATGTCACACTCGAACCCTGCGTGATGTGTGCCGGTGCATTATACTGGAGTCAAATAAGCAGAATTGTCGTGGGTGCTTCTGACCCCAAAAGAGGTTACCGGCAATCGGCTGTAAGCCTTCATCCAAAAACTAAAACTGAGTTTGGTTTAATGGAAAAAGAATGTGGTGATTTGTTGATTGAATTTTTTAAATCCAAAAGATGAACCGAAATCTCTACTTAAAACTTAAAGTGCAACACTGACTTAATTCAACTAACTAAGAATCAATGTCTGTCTATTGTAAATAATTAATTTCATAAGTCTAACCGGGTTATTTTCATCAAAATTATCGTATAATTGTTGACAATTATCAGTTAATTTACATAAAACATTAAAAATGAAGAAAAATTTAATTTTAGGATGTCTGCTTTTGGCTGGTTCTATTGTTTTTTCTCAGAATTATATGAGAACAGACAATATCAAAGTAAAAAGAACAGATGAGCAGGGTGTTTTGAAATTTGTTTCTTTCAACAAAAATGCAAACATCTCACTTACAAACTCAAAAGCATTACTGAATGAAGCACTTCAAACCGACGGAAACAATTCATTTGAGTTAAGAAAAACCGAAACTGATGTTTTTGGTTCAACCCATGAGACATACGATCAGTATTACAAAGGCATAAAGGTAGCTTACAGCAGTTTTAGAACACATTCTACAAATGGCGTAATCACTTCTGCCAATGGCCTATACAGCCCGGTAAATATTCAAACCGGATTGAATGAATTAAAAACTCCGGAGCAAATCTACCAAATCGGACTTTCTAAATTGGGAACAAATTATGCGCTGCCCGAAGAATTTCAGTCATTGCTTCCAAAATCCGAATTGATGGTTCTGCCTAAAAAAATGTCTGAAATCCAAAATGACCGATTTGCATATGTATTTGTTTTGGTTTCTTCTAATCCCGGAAATGTTGAGAAAGTATTTATTGATGCAGTAAACGGTGATATTCTGAAAAAAGAAAGCATCCTGATCAAACACAGTGTCAAGGAAACCGTGATGACTAAAGAACAGTCTGAATATATCGACAACATCAGGCAAAAATCTCTTGCCGGAAGAAGTTTTGATAAATTAACTTTTGATGTCGGAAATGCTGATACCCGTTATAGCGGAACCAGAAGCATCAACACAGAATTTGACGGAAGCAAATATGTACTGAGAGATGACGCCAAACATGTAAACACCGTCAATTTCGGGAACCAGGATTATCTTCTTGTCGCTCTGTTTCTCGCATTCGGAAGCACACCCGAAGATATAGTTGATATGGCTGAAATCTATTCAGATACAGACAATAACTGGACAACAGCAGAATTTTCAGCAAATAAAAATGACGGAGCTCTTGAGGCTCACTGGGCATTTGAACAAGCTTATGATTTCCTGAAAGAAGAATATGACAGAGAC
>CAYFWH010000144.1:0-2894 GCA_964346785.1 uncultured Weeksellaceae bacterium
AAGCTTTAACCAGCGCGTCTTTTACTTTGTCATAGATTGAATCATGAATAATCAAACGACGGGTAGAAGTGCATCTCTGTCCTGCAGTACCTACTGCTCCGAATACCGCACCGATAACAGTCATTTTAATGTCTGCATCAGGCGTAACGATAATTGCATTGTTTCCGCCAAGTTCCAAAATTGTCTTACCCAGTCTTGATGCAACAGTTTGTGCAACGATTTTACCCATTCTCGTTGATCCGGTTGCTGAAACCAGTGCAACTCTTGAATCCTGAGTCATCAGTTCTCCAATTTTATAATCACCGTTAATCAGACATGAAATTCCTTCCGGCAAATTGTTTTCTTCCAAAACTTCCTGAATGATTTTCTGACAGGCAACTCCGCAAAGCGGAACTTTCTCGCTCGGTTTCCATACAACTACATTTCCGCAAATCCAAGCCAATGCAGCATTCCATGACCAAACTGCCACCGGAAAATTAAATGCAGAAATCACACCAACCACTCCCAGGGGATGATACTGGTCGTACATTCTGTGTCCCGGTCTTTCGGATTGCATTGTGAAACCATAAAGCTGTCTTGACTGTCCTACCGCAAAATCGCAGATGTCAATCATTTCCTGAACTTCACCCAAACCTTCCTGATAAGATTTACCCATTTCATATGAAACGAGTTTTCCCAAATCGGCTTTGTATGCTCTTAATTTATTTCCGAATTGTCTTACAATTTCACCTCTTTTTGGTGCAGGCATAGCTCTCCATACTTTGAATGCTTCCTGAGCTTTTGAAATTACTTTTTCATAATCACCCTTGTCAGATGCTTTTACTTTTCCAATCAAACTACCGTCAGCAGGTGAATAAGAATCCAAAATCTCACCATTTGAAAACAAGTTTGTGACTGTTGCAGTTCGATTATTTATTTCTTCTAAACCTAATTTTTCCAATACGTAAGTTATCATTTTTATACTTGATTTTTAAAACATTCAAAGTTACAAATTATGAATTGAACAATAAAAAAAGGGAGTGAAAATCAATCTAAAATAATAATTTCACTCCCTTATATAAATTTTTTAAAATTCAATTTTTCAGTCAGCCTCACAAACTACATGAAAAATAAATGTCTTTTCACCCCAACTTAAACAGACTTCTCCGCTGTTTTCCAAACTGATTGTAAATTGTTCAGTCGAGTATTCTGAGTCAAATGTAGGTACACTAATTCTTAGTGCATCATTGCCCTCATTGTAAACAGTTCCCCACTGATTCCAGTCTTTGTTAAATATTATGGTCGTCATTTCCTCATCCGGAATGGTGTATAAACTGTATTTTCCTTTTGGAAGCATTTCGCCTTCAATCACTACATCTTCACTGATTTCAAAAATAGTAGCCTCGTTGGCTCCGGTTCTCCAGACTTTTCCGAAAGGAACAATATCTTTTCCGAATTTCCGTCCTTTCAAAAATGGTCTGCTGTAAATAATTTCCATTTCTAAATTATCAATCTGAATTTGTACTGAATCCAATGGACTCACACGATTGGTGGTTGAAGTTTGGGCTTTTGAAAAATTAAAACCCAAAAATAAAACTGACAGTAAAAATAATCCTAATCTCATTTTAAATCTTTCTTAAATTCTTTTAAAGTTAATGAATTTTTGATGAATTTACAATTTTCAAGACTCATACCAATTTGAATTTTCAAAAACTGATTTATTTCATCCGAGCATTCTGATGGCCAACTTTACACCATTAATTAACCGGTCAACTTCTTCTTCTGTATTAAAAACACTGAAAGACGCTCTGACCGTACCTTTTATACCGAGTTTTCTCATAATCGGCTGTGTACAATGGTGACCGGTTCTTACCGCAATTCCTTTTTTGTCGAGTATCATCCCGACATCCGAAGGGTGAACACCGGACAAATTGAGGTTGAATGAAATGGCACCCGAAAGTTCTGCGTCTTTTGCATACACAATCACTTCGTCGAGTTCCAATAATTTCTTACGGGTGTATTCCAGAAGTTGGTGTTCGTGTCTGTGGATTTCATCGATTCCGATCGAATGAATATAGTCAATCGCAGTACCCATCACGATATTTGCTTCAATGTTGGGTGTCCCGGCTTCGAATTTAAAAGGCAGTTTTTCATAAGTCGAATGATCCATCCAAACTTCTTTAATCATTTCACCGCCACCGTGAAAAGGATTTAATTCATTGAGCGCATCTTCTTTTCCGTACAGAATACCGACACCGGTGGGAGCGAACATTTTGTGACCCGAAAAAACTAAATAATCACAATCCATTTTTTGAACATCAATCCCAAGATGAGGCGCAGATTGTGCGGCGTCAATCAAAACTCTTGCGCCAACTTTATGTGCTTTTTTAATAATTTCGTCAATCGGATTGATGACACCAAGTGCGTTTGAAACCTGGTTAACAGCGATTAATTTTGTATTTTCTGTTAGTAATTCATCTAATTTTTCAATTTCGAGTGTACCGTCTTCTTTCAGCGGAATGAATTTTAGTTTCGAACCGGTTCGCTGACAAAGCAACTGCCACGGAACGATGTTGGAATGGTGTTCGATTTCGGTAATAATGATTTCGTCTGTCGGTTTCAGCAACCCTGTCATTGCATAGGCAACGAGGTTGATACTCTCGGTTGTGCCGCGGGTGAAAATCACCTGATAAGCTTCTTTGGCGTTGATGAAATTTCTGATTTTTTCTCTCGAATCTTCCATCATTTGAGTCGCTTCCTGACTTAGCGTATGGATGCCCCGGTGAACATTTGCATTGAATTTTGTATAATATTCCTGAATTGCATCCAATACAATTTTTGGTTTCTGAGACGAAGCTGCATTGTCGAAATAAACCAGCGGATTACCATTGACTTCTCTGTTAAGTATCGGAAAA
>CAYFWH010000144.1:2904-5816 GCA_964346785.1 uncultured Weeksellaceae bacterium
GCTTATGACCCTTGACACCAAGATTATGCACAATGCAGTTGGAATTCCCCAATCCCAAAATAATTCCCCAAGGCTAGATTTTATATGGTGATTCACATTATCAGCTCTGATTTTTTCTATATTAATGGTTGTAATTTCTTTATTTGGATTCATTCTACAAAAGTAATCATTATAATTTCCAATAGAAATGATTATAAACAGAATTGATACAACACTTTTTTATTCTTCTTTTTGACGGGATGGATTAAAATAGTCAAAAACCTTCTCAGCTCTTGATTTCCCTATCACTTCACTCAATTCATCGAGCGTAGCAGTTTTTACTCTTTTTACAGATTTAAATTTTCTGATCAAATCCAAAATTGTTTTTTCACCCACACCAGGAATTCCTTCCAATTCAGAATGGTAACTTGCTTTGCTTCTTTTGTTTCTGTGTTTGGTGATGCCAAAACGGTGTGATTCATCCCTGACATGTTGAAGCACTTTGAGTGTTTCAGATGTTTTGTCTAAATAAAGCGGAATCGGATCACCCGGAAAATAAATTTCTTCTAATTTTTCAGCAATCGATATCACAGTAATTTTTCCTCTGAGCCCTAATTTGTCAATACTTTTCAAAGCAGAACTCAACTGACCTTTTCCGCCATCAATCAGAACCAATTGCGGCAATTCCTGTTCTTCATCCAAAAGTCTTTTGAAACGACGGTAAATCACTTCTTCCATCGTTTTGAAATCATCCGGTCCCTCAACTGTTTTCACATTGAAAATCCGGTAATCTTTTTTGCTCGGTTTACCGTCTTTGAAAACCACACACGCCGATACAGGATTGGTTCCCTGAATGTTCGAATTGTCAAAACCTTCAATATATCTCGGCTCAACCGGCATTCTCAAATCTTTTTTCATTTGTGCCATAATCCGTTTGGTGTGTCTTTCGGGGTCAACGATTTTAATTTGTTTCAGTTGTTCTATTCTGTAATGTTTTGCGTTTCTCTCTGACAATTCCACCAATTTTCTCTTATCACCAATTTTGGGAACGATAATTTTGATGTCGGGAATTTCGAGTTCGAGTTCAAACGGCAATAAAATTTCTTTTGAAGAAGAACCAAAACGGTTGTAGATTTCTATAATTGTTTCTTCGAGAATTTCATCATCGGGTTCATCGAGTTTCTTTTTGATTTCCTGAGTAAGTGATTGAACAATAGAACCGTTGTTGACTCTGAAGAAATTCACATAAGCATAAGATTCATCAGAAATTATACTGAAAACATCTACATTACCAATGGCAGGATTGGCAACCAACGATTTAGATTGATAATTTTTGATTGCCTCAATTTTCTCTTTCATTTTCTGAGCTGATTCAAAATCAAGCGTATTCGCATAAGCCTTCATATCGGTGGTCATATATTGAATGACTTCACCATAATTTCCTTTCAAAATCTGCCGAATCGACTGAATATTTTTGTCATAATCTTCGGCAGTTTGATAACCGACACAAGGTGCCAGACAGTTGCCGAGATGATATTCCAAACAGACTTTGAATTTTCCGGCTTTGATATTTTTTTGATTCAAATCATAATTACAAGTTCTCAACGGATAAACTTCTCTGATAAAATCGAGGAGCGCATTCAGGATTCCAACCGAAGCATAAGGACCAAAATATTCTGAACCATCATTGATGATTTTTCTTGTTTTAAAAACTCTTGGAAAAGGTTCTTTTTTAATACAAATCCAGGGATAAGTCTTGTCGTCCCTGAGCATTACATTGTATTTTGGCTGGTATTTTTTAATCAGCGTATTTTCGAGTAAAAGTGCTTCGTACTGATTGTCAACCACAATTGTTTTGATGTCAGCGATTTTACTGACTAACATTCTGGTCTTTCCCGAATCGAGATTTTTTCTGAAATAAGAAGAAACTCTTTTCTTCAGACTCTTTGCTTTTCCGACATAAATCACCTTTCCGTTTTTGTCGTAATAACGGTAAACACCCGGTTTGTTGGGCAAAGATTGAATGATGGGTGTCAGTTTTTTAATCACCTTTCGAAATTATGACATTTTTTTTAGTCAGTAAATGATTTCCGGTTTTATTAAAATAAATCAAAAAATCATTTCATAAATAAGTTATTTTCATTAATTTTGAATCGTTCTAAATAGCGAAGTGGATTTCTGTCTAAATAGATTTAGAACTAAAACTTCAATTAAAAAATAATTTATAAATTTATCAAAAATGAAAAAGCATAATGCAAGTGCCGTTTGGAGCGGTTCAATTAAAGAAGGTAACGGAAAGATTTCTACCAAAAGTAAAATTTTGGATAACAGTAATTATTCATTTGCAACCCGTTTTGGTGATGCAGCCGGAACAAATCCGGATGAATTATTAGCTGCTTCTCATGCAGGTTGTTTTGCGATGGCAACCAGTCTGATGTTGGGTCAGGCAGGTTTTACACCCGAAACGCTTGACGCAAATGCAGAGGTTACGATGAATCCCGAAACTCTGACAATTGAAAGTTCGCATTTGACATTAAAGGCTAAAGTTCCCGGAATTACCAATGAAAAATTTCAGGAAATAGCCAATAACGCTAAAGAAAACTGTCCGATAAGTAAAGTGATGAATTGCGAAATCACACTTAATGCTTCTTTGGAGCAGTAAAATAAACCAGGATTGTCTCAGAATCCTAAACTCTGAACGAAATAAAGGGTAGTAAGAATGCGGGAAAAGATTTGAATTCTGAGACAATCCTTTTTTTATAAAACCATGTATCAAAAGGCAGTAATAATTTTTTTAAGAATTGCAATCGGCATCGGTTTTTTATTTTTTTTTGAGCCAGATCAAATACCAAATATGATCTCTAAATTATTGAATGATGATTTTGAAATTGAAGAACGCATGATGCTTGAAATGCGTTGCTTTGATGATAACA
>CAYFWH010000145.1:0-5810 GCA_964346785.1 uncultured Weeksellaceae bacterium
TGATAGTGCAGAGTCTGTTCAGGCTACTGCTCTGAAGGAATTCAGAGAAATGGTGAAAAGACTCAGAGAAAAAGGAGTCAAGGTGATTGTGATGCAGGATACACTAAGTCCGCATACACCCGATTCTATTTTCCCAAACAACTGGATTTCTTTTCATGAAAACAAAACGATTGCACTTTATCCGATGTTTGCAAAAAATAGAAGAGAGGAGAGACGGGAAGATGCCGTGCTTGAGTTACTTGATGAAAAAGGTTTTGAAGCAGATGAAATCATGGATTATACATCTGCTGAAGATGAAGAGATTTTTTTGGAAGGAACCGGCAGTATTATTTTGGACCATGTCAATAAAATCGCCTATGCAGCAATTTCACCGAGAACCGATGAGGAATTATTTATAGAATTTTGTGAAGATTTTGAATACACTCCGGTTGTTTTTACTGCTTATCAGACGGTAGATAACGAAAGAAAACCGATTTATCATACCAATGTAATGATGTGTGTAGCTGATGAATATGCTGTAATTTGTTTGTCAACACTTGATGAAAAAGAAGATTTGAAAGCGGTGACAACAGCGCTTAAAGATTCAGGAAAAGAAATCATCGATATTACCGAAGAGCAAATGAACCGGTATGCCGGAAATATGTTGCAGGTTGGTGGTTTGGGTGATTCCAAATATCTGGTAATGTCTCAGAATGCTTATGATTCACTGACCACAGAGCAAATTGCTGCGATTGAAAAATACAACCCGATTATTTCAGTGGATATCAATACGATTGAAACACTTGGAGGCGGAAGTGCAAGATGTATGATTGCAGAAGTGTTTTTACCGAAAGAGTAATAAATTGATTTGAATTTTAAAACAATAAAGGCTTCAGTTAATTGAAGTCTTTATTTGTTATATGATTTTTTTAAATTCAATTATTCATTAATTTTTTTCCACAACAAATCTTTTAATTCTGTTAAACCTTGTTGTGCAACAGATGAAAAATAAACATGCGGAATATCTTTTGGCAATACTTCAGAAATCTCAGCTTTGAGCTCATCATCAAGCATATCACTTTTGGAAATAGCGAGTACACGACCTTTGTCAAGTAACTCAGGATTATATTTTTTTAATTCATTAATCAAAATCTGATATTCACCTGCGTGGTCATCTGAATCAGCCGGAATTAAAAACAACAAAACCGAATTTCGTTCGATATGTCTCAAAAAACGATGTCCCAAGCCTTTTCCTTCAGATGCGCCTTCAATGATTCCCGGAATATCTGCCATCACAAATGACTGATGATTTCTATATTCAACGATACCGAGATTTGGCGTTAAAGTAGTAAATGCATAATCTGCAATTTTGGGCTTTGCAGCAGAAACAACCGAAAGCAGCGTTGATTTTCCGGCATTTGGAAAACCAACCAAACCAACATCTGCAAGAATTTTTAATTCCATAATAATCGGAAGTTCAATGCCAGGCAAACCCGGTTGTGCATACCTTGGTGTTTGATTGGTTGACGACCTGAAGTGCCAGTTTCCTAAACCGCCCTTTCCGCCTTCGAGTAAAATTATTTCCTGTCCGTCCTCCATAATTTCACCCAACAAATTTCCGTCCTCATCTTTTGCCAGCGTACCGATTGGAACTTCTATGATAACATCTTTTCCGTCTGCTCCTGTAGATCTTGAATGACCGCCATTACCACCATTTTCGGCTTTCAGATGCCGGGTATAACGCAACGGGAGTAAGGTCCACATATGAAAATTGCCTTTTATGATAATATGACCGCCACGACCGCCATCACCTCCATCCGGACCACCTTTTGGTACGAATTTTTCACGATGAAGATGAGATGAGCCTGCACCACCATGACCACTTTTGCAATATATTTTGATGTAATCAACGAAATTAGACACTTTGAATTTTTTAGACTGCGAAGTTAAAAAGAATTAAGTTATATGTCTTTTATTATAATTACAAAATCAAAACCATAGTCAATCCAAAATAATTCAGCTTAACTTTGCACCGTCTTTTGACCGTGGTTCGAAATCTTCCCACGAAAAAAAACTAAAGAACAAATGAAAAAAATTATTCAAAAACACAGAACCGAGCTTCTGCTTGCTTCTTTTCATATTCTTGTAGTTGCAGCGAGCAATTATACAGTACAGTTTCCGGTTTCTGTCTTTGGTTTCAAAACCACCTGGGGTGCATTTGTTTTTCCGTTTATTTTTCTTGCCACAGATTTGACAGTCAGAATACTTGGCGCAAAGTCGGGTAGGAGAGTGATTATGCTTGCGATGATTCCGGCACTGATTATCTCTTATGTCATTACCACCGGTTTCAGATCGGGTATCTGGCAGGGAATCGAACAGATTTTTTCTTTCAATCTCTTTGTTTTCAGAATTGCATTTGCAAGTTTTTCGGCTTATGTCATAGGCCAATTGCTCGATGTTTTTGTATTCAATAAACTCAGACAACATAAACAATGGTGGCATGCACCGGTAGCATCCGGGATTTTTGGAAATCTAATCGATACTGCAGCGTTCTTTTTTATTGCTTTTTACAAAACTTCAGATGCTTACCTTTCGGAAAATTTAGTGGAAATCGGAACGGTGGATTATATTTTCAAAATGCTGATCAGTGGTTTATTCTTTTTACCGTTGTATAAAGTAATTCTTGACAGAATCATTCAAAAAATGAAAATTGATTCAAAAACATAAATATCAAATTTGAAGTATGACTGATGTGGCTCGATTTGAAAAATTGAATTTGTTCCCGGCTAGTCATAATTATTTTAAATTTTAAATAGTTTTTTTTTCTTAGAATTGAATTTCTTGGAAAAAAATATAGGCTTCAAAACAAATCTACAAAAGTCCCTGATGATTTTGAAAAAGTTACCTTTAGAAAATGCTTTAAATCCATAATATATTTGGATGCAATAGTAAGTAAAACAAAGTGGAAATTATTTTCACATATTTGTATAACTATAAATTCAAACGATTAATTCAAAAAAAATACAATATATTTGAGATGTAATTTTATAGAAAATCACAACAAAAAATGGAACTTATCTTTAAAATTGCAGATAAATTTTAATCAACTGATTATAAAAGATTATCATATTATGCTTAAAAAAAATATACTAACCTCTGCTCTGATTTTATTTTTTATTAACGCAAGTGCATTTAGCTGGGACCCAATTGTTGAGATGGATAACAATATTTTTCCTTCATACATTATTGCAACTGCGAATTCAAGTCAAACTAATTATCGGCACTTCCCTGTAAATATTGATTTTACAGGTGATCATTCAGGCATTCTCGGGATTAAAATTACCGGGATAGCTGAAAACACATCAATTAAACTTGAACTTTCTGAAAATGATATTTTCTATACATCATCAATTAAAAAGGAGATATCTCACTATTTGGACTTTCAGAAACCCCAAGACTAATTCTCACTTGATCTGAATCAATATCATTAAGCTGAATTTCTATCTTTGAATTACGATTAAATAATTTCATTTTGCCGGGTTCAACAGTTGGCGGATAAAAGACTTCAAATTTATCTGTTTTTGCTTTGTTTGAATAATAATTAATTTGAACTAGTGGCTCTGTAGCACTCTCAGTAGATGCTAATCCTCTTAATCTATTGCTACTACAGCTACATGTAAATACAAATATTAATACAATTGGGATTATTCTTGAGACTTTCATGACACATAATTTTAGAGAGTTAGTAATAGAGTTCCCCCAAATTTAACATAAAAATTTTAACATTTCAAAATCTTATCACAAAAAATATCGGATAAATCTCTCAAATACATAGGTAGTTACAGAAATATATAGATGTTTTTATACCACGAAATTTATCGAAAAACTCAATTTCCAATACGCAATAAATCAACCCCCACAAAATTTCCATTATTCCCCCCGAATCCCTAAATTAGACCGCTTAATTAACAAAAAGAATGGCAGTCAAAAAATCTGAACTTTACAGCTCCATCTGGGCGAGTTGCGATGAACTCCGCGGCGGGATGGATGCTTCTCAATACAAGGATTATATCCTTCCGCTTTTATTCCTGAAATATGTATCCGACAAATACGCCGGTCGGGAGGATGCCTTGATTTATATTCCCGAAGGTGCTTCTTTCCGGGATTTGGTGGCGATGCGCGGGAAGGCGGAAATCGGTGAAGCGATTAATAAAGCTTTGGCAGCGATTGACGAGGAAAATGGCTTCAATATGCTGACCAAAATGGCGGATTTCAATGATGAGGACAATCTCGGAAAGGGAAAAGAACTGACCGACCGATTGAGTAAACTCATCGGGATTTTTGACAATCCGAATCTCGATTTTAGCAATAACCGGGCTGAGGATGATGATTTATTGGGCGATGCTTACGAATACCTGATGATGAAATTTGCACAGGAATCCGGAAAAAGCAAAGGACAGTTTTATACGCCGGCGGAAGTATCGCGGATTATGGCGAAAATTCTGGGCATCAATGAACATACCGCACAAGATCAAACCGCTTATGACATGGCATGTGGGTCGGCATCTCTGTTGCTGAAAATATATGATGAAGCACCCAATGGCCTAACAATTTACGGTCAGGAGAAAGACAATGCAACGGTGGCACTCGCTAAAATGAATTTAGTGCTCCACAACAGTCCGACAGCGGTTCAGGATATTTTGCAAGGCGATACGCTTTCTTCACCTGAGCACAAAGACGGACAAGATTTGAAACGCTTTGACTTCTGTGTCGCCAATCCGCCTTTTTCCACCAAATCATGGAGCAATGGCTTTGACCCAAACAACGACCATTACCATCGCTTTGATGGCTTTGGCATTCCACCTGAGAAAAATGGAGATTATGCTTTTTTGCTTCACATGATTAAGTCGATGAAAAGCACCGGAAAGGCGGCGATTATTTTGCCGCATGGCGTTTTGTTCCGGGGAAATGCAGAAGGCAGGATCCGGGAGGAAATTATCAAAAGAGGATTGATTAAGGGCATCATCGGACTGCCGGCTAACCTGTTTTATGGGACTGGAATTCCGGCTTGTATCATTGTGTTGGACAAGGAAAACACTGCCAACCGAAAGGAGATTTTTATGATAGATGCCGGACAGGGATTTATTAAAGATGGCAATAAAAACCGTTTGCGCGAACAGGATATTCATAAAATCGTGGATGTGTTCAACAAACGGACGGAGATTGAAAAATATTCGAGAAGTGTACCGATGGAGGAAGTGGCACAAAACGAATACAACCTAAACATTCCGAGGTATATCGACACCCAGGAGGAAGAAGATATTCAGGATTTGAAAGCCCATATCTATGGCGGGATTCCCAATCGGGATATAGACGAATTGAAAAATTACTGGTCGGTATATTCGGGGATGAAAAACGATATTTTCAAACCTTTTGCCGGAAGTTTGGGTTACAGTATCTTAAAAATAGAAAAGGAAAATATCAAAGATTTTATTTTTGAACATGCTGAGTTTCAGGCTTTCAAAGAGCAATTGGAAAGTCATTATCAAGCATGGAAAAACGAAGTCCGTCCGGCATTGCGAGCAATTGACGAAGACACCAGACCCAAAGAACTGATTGCAGGAATTGCTGAAAAATTGCTGAAAGAATATCAATCACTCCGTTTGTTGGACGCCTATTCGGTGTATCAGCATCTGATGGATTTGTGGAATGAAGGGATGCGCGACGATGCCTATCTGCTTTTGGACGAAGGCTGGACGGTACAGTTGCAACCGGTGGTCAACAAAAACGGAAAAGTCGTAAAAGGTGAATATGAAAGCGAATTGATTCCT
>CAYFWH010000146.1:0-1902 GCA_964346785.1 uncultured Weeksellaceae bacterium
TAGGAATCAGGGACTAGGAATCAGGGACTAGGAATCAGGGACTAGGAATCAGGGACTAGGAATCAGGGAAGCTGGATTTTGCCTAATTCTGATTTCTGCAACAGCCTCTTATTACTATGTGCCTAATGCTTCCTGTATCCTGCTCCCCATCACACGATTGAAAAATTAGAAACTTTGACAAAGTTGTGCAAAGCTTTTTTAAAATCCTGAAAAAGTAAAAATATCCAGAACTTTTTTGAACAGAAACCAAAACTTTGTCAAAGTAAATCAGATTATGACCGAAGACTACTCGTTACCCGTTACCCGTTGCCTATCACTTAATACATTGTACATAGCACTTCCTGCTTCCTGTATCCTGCTCCCCATCACACGATTGAAAAATTAGAAACTTTGACCCCTAGTCTCTGGTCTCCAGTCCCTAGTCTCTAATAACTAATTACTAATCACTAGTTACTTAATAAATCACTTCCTGCTTCCTGATACCTGCTTCCTGCTTCCTGCTCCCCATCACCCGAATGAAAATTGAAAATTGAAAATTGAAAACGGAAAACTTTGACAAAGTTGAGCAAAGCTTTTTTATAAAATCCCCGAAAGTAAAAATATCCGGAACTGTTTTGGATAGAAATAAAAAACTTTGTCAAAGTTATTCGCCCCTAGTCTCTGATCTCCAGTCCCTGGTCTCTAATAACTAATTACTAGTTACTTTGTACTTAATACATAGTACATAGTACTAGGTGTTTTACAAAAAATCAAATCACAATACAAGAAAAAACGACTGCTTCCGTTATCTGTATTATTACTACTTTTGCCAAATGACTAAATTTTGGGTCTTGTTGTTTATGGTTTCCGGGCTGTTGTGTTTCGCTCAGGATGGCACGCGTGTTTATGAATTTGTTAATATTACAACTTCGCCGAGACAGGCTGCACTGGGTGGAAATGCACAATCCGGTTGGGACAATGACCCGAATATGTCTTACTGGAATCCGGCACTTGCGAGTGAATATTCACATGGTATGCTCTCCCTGAATTATATCAATTATCTGGCTGATGTTAATTTCGGAACACTGTCGGCGGTTTATCAATATGACGATGATGAATTTTTCTCACTTCACGGTCAGTATGTTGATTATGGTGATTTCAGAGGTTTTGATGAATTCGACAATCCGACTGCCGATTTTACAGCCAGAGATATAGCGGTTTCTTTTGGATACGCCAGGTTACTGTCCGATTTTTTCTCGGTTGGTGCTGCAATCAAATACATTAATTCGAGAATCGAAACCTATTCTTCACATGCGGTAGCTGCTGATTTTGGAATAGTTTACCACGATCCGGATTACAACACCAATGTTTCATTGGCTGTAAGAAATCTTGGTTTTCAGATAGAAACTTATGCCGGAACCAAAGAGAAAATGCCTGTTCAGGTCAACCTTGGTATGTCGCACCGACTCGAGCATGTGCCTTTGGAGCTGAGTGTAACACTTCATGATTTACAAAAATTTGATATTTCAGTTCCGTTTGATGACAACGGACAAAAAACCAAATTCGGAAGAAAAGTAATTGACCATGTTTCGATGGGTGCAGAACTTTTTCCGGGTCAGGGTTTTAACCTGAGATTAGGTTATAACTTCAAGAGGGGAAGTGAGTTAAAGATTGAGGACAACCGTACTTTTGCCGGACTTACTTACGGCTTCGGACTTAGAATCAGCTATTTTAGATTTGATTTTGCACACGCCAATTATTACCAGGGTTCAAATACCAACCACTTTGGACTGACCATCGACCTTGACAGAATTATTCAAGGAAGAAATTACTGGAGAAGCAATCCGTATTATTAATACAAAATTGAAAATTGACAATTGAAAACGGAAAACTTTGACAAAGTAAGTCAGAGCAAACTAGAAA
>CAYFWH010000146.1:2002-5809 GCA_964346785.1 uncultured Weeksellaceae bacterium
TGAATAGAATTGAAAACTTTGTCAAAGTTACCTAGTCTCGAGTCCCTAGTCCCTAATTACTAATCACTAATAACTAATTACTTAATACATTGCACTACCTATTTCCCGTTCCCCGTTACCCGATTGAGAATTGACAATTGAAAACGGAAAACTTTGACAAAGTAAGTCAGAGCAAACTAGAAATTTCGGAAAAAAAACTTTGACAAAGTTGGGTACGACTTTTTTGAAAATCCCTGAAAGTAAAACACACCAAACTGATTTTGAATAGAATTGAAAACTTTGTCAAAGTTACCTAGTCTCGAGTCCCTAGTCCCTAGTCCCTGATTTCTAGTCCCTAGTCCCTAGTCTCCAGTTCCTAGTCTCCAAATGCCATCCAAGAAAAAACGCCTCCCGAAGGAAGCGTTTTTTGCAGTATAACAACTGAAATATTCAGTCGGCTTAATCTTGGTCAGGTTTATTTCTTTCAGGTTTTGGCAACAATACTTTTCTGGAAAGTTTCATTTTCCCTTTGTCGTCATAACCCATAAGTTTAACCTGAATTTTATCTCCGAGTTTCAATACTTCTTCAACCGTATTCAATCTTCTGTGTTCGATTTCTGAAATATGTACCAGACCTTCGGTTCCTCTTGCAATTTCAACAAAAGCACCAAACGGTTTGATTGATTTTACAACTGCGTTGTAAGTTTCACCAACCTCAGGTACAAAAGCGATTTCTTTGATTCTCGCAATGGCAGCATCAATTCCTTCCTGATCAACACCCGAAATTTCAACCACACGCACTTCATCATGTTCTTCAATTGCAATAACGGTATCTGTTTCTTTCTGAAGTTCCTGAATGATTTTTCCGCCCGGTCCGATAACCGCACCGATAAAATCTTTCGGAATTGTAATTGTAATCAATTTCGGAGCATTTGGTTTCAGCTGAGGTCTTGGTTCAGACAATGTATTCATCATTTCACCCAAAATATGAAGTCTTCCTTCTTTTGCCTGCTCCAAAGCCTGCTCAAGAATATCCATTGTCAGTCCCTGGATTTTGATATCCATCTGACAGGCAGTGATACCATCTTTGGTTCCGGTCACTTTAAAGTCCATATCTCCAAGATGGTCTTCATCGCCAAGGATATCTGACAGCACAGTCCATTTTCCACTCTTTTCATCGGTAATCAGACCCATTGCAATACCCGAAACCGGTTTTTTGATTTGAACGCCACCGTCCATCAGCGCAAGACAACCGGCACAAACCGTTGCCATTGATGATGAACCGTTTGATTCAAGTACATCTGAAACCAGACGAACAGTATATGGATAGTCATCCGGAAGTGTCCATGTCAGCGCTCTCTGAGCAAGGTTTCCGTGTCCGACTTCTCTTCTCGAAGTACCTCTGAGCGGTCTTGCTTCACCGGTTGAGAATGGCGGGAAGTTATAGTGTAAAAAGAATTTCTCATCATGCTGAGTAATTACACTGTCAATCATATTTGCGTCTTTAGAAGAACCAAGTGTCAGTGCAGACAGCGACTGAGTTTCACCTCTGGTAAAAACAGCCGAACCATGTGCGCCGGGCAGGTAATCCACTTCACACCAGATCGGTCTGATTTGTTTTGGGCTACGACCGTCCAAACGAAGCTGTTCGTTCAGAATCATCTGTCTCATCGCTTCTTTTTCAACATCGTGGTAATAGGTTTTCGCAAATGGAGTTACTCTTTCAAGTTCTTCTTCATTGTCTGCGTACTGTCCTAAAAATTCTTCCAGAACTGCATGGAATTTCTCTGCTCTTTCTTCTTTTGAAGATGGATGTTTTGCAACATCATAAACTTTATCATAGCATTCTTTCCATACTTTTTCACGAATTTCCTCATCATGAACTTCGTGGCTATATTCTCTTTTTGGAAAAGATTTACCGACTTTTTCGGCCAATCTTTCCTGAGCTTCAATTTGTTTTTTAATTTCCTGGTGTGCAAAAGAAATTGCTTCCAGCATTTCTTTTTCAGAGATTTCACTCATCTCACCTTCAACCATTACGATTGAAGATTTTGTTGCACCGACCATTATATCCAAATCAGCCTGAAGCAACTGCTCATAGCTTGGATTAACCATCAATTCGCCATTGAGTCTGATTACTCTGGTTTCAGACATTGGACCGTTAAAAGGAATATCTGTAATTGCGATTGCAGCAGAGGCGGCCAACCCGGCAAGCGCTTCGGGCATTACATCTTTGTCATACGAAATCAGTGAAATCATCACCTGAACTTCGGCATGGAAGTCATCGGGGAACAAAGGTCTCAACACTCTGTCAACCAAACGCATGGTCAGAATTTCATCGTCGGATGGTCTGGCTTCTCTTCTGAAAAAATTTCCGGGGATTCTACCGCCGGCATAAAATTTCTCTCTGTAATCTACTGTTAAAGGAAGGAAATCAACTCCTTCGTTTGCTTCCTGATTGGCTACAACAGTTACCAGAAGCATGGTGTCGCCCATTCGGACAACTACTGAGCCGTTTGCCTGTTTTGCAAGCTTCCCGGTCTCAATGGTAATCTCACGGCCGTCTGCCAGTGTGATTTTTTCTGTGATTGCTTGTGGAATCATTCGTCTAAAATTTTAATTCGTCACGGTGAAACCGTTTGTTTCACCTTTAATATATTTATAGTCTTTCTATAATTCATTTTTTGAGCCAGCTATCAGGCTGGCTGTCAAAGCTGCACTGTGTTGAGTGTTCGCTTTCGATTCCAACAGTTAAAAAGCAAAAAAAGGCAACCATAAGAGTTTGCCTTTTTTAAATTGTTCACGAAATATCTTATTTACGAAGACCAAGCTCGGCGATAATCGCACGATATCTTTCAATGTCTTTTGCTTTCAGATAATCCAGCATTTTCTTTCTTTTACCAACCAGTCTTACCAACGCTTTTTCAGTATTGAAATCTTTTTTATTAGCTTTCAAATGTTCTGTCAAATGCTTGATTCTGAATGTGAAAAGAGCTACTTGCCCTTCGGCAGAACCGGTGTCTGCAGTAGACTTACCGTGTTTTGCAAAAATTTCCTGTTTTTTTTCTGTTGTTAAATACATGCCAATATTTTTTTAATGATTTTTATGTATGCGGGTGCAAATGTACAATTAATATGCAAAACTGAAAACTTTATTTTGAATAAATTATTTATCTAAAGCGGTTTTTGATATTGCAGCACCAAATACTAATGTGAATTGGTTCAAAATTATTTAACGTTTTTAAATTGCTAATTTTTGATTGTTTAGCTCAACATTAAAATGAACTTTTGCGCCTAAAGCTTCAAACACTTTCAGAATTGTTTCAAATCTGGCATTTTTCACACTGTTTTCTATTTTTGAAATTTGGGCTTTTTGTACACCTACAAGTTCACCAAGTTGTTCTTGAGTCAAATGTTTCTCTTTACGAGCTTGTTTAATTGCTTCTCCCAGTAAATCAAGTCTCAATTCATTTTCAAATACTTCTCTTTTTTCTGATCCGCGCTTTCCGATATGTTTGTCAATCATTGTGTCAAGCGGAACGGTTTTAAATTTATTTGTTTCCATTTGGTTTCTTTTTTAATTTATATTCTAAATATTGTCTTCTAATTTCTTCTGCTTTTCTAATTTCTTTTAAAGGCGTTTTTTGAGTCTTTTTCAGAATTCCATGTGTTGCTATAACTAATGTTTCTTTAGTTTCTGTTTTGTCCCAAAATGAAAAAAGCCGGTATGTATTATTGTTATATAAAGTTCTAAACTCCCAAATAAATTCATTTAGTTTTTTGAAAAGCTCATTATCATTAACTAATTGAGCTTTCTTTATATTATAA
>CAYFWH010000147.1:0-3178 GCA_964346785.1 uncultured Weeksellaceae bacterium
GTTCTCCTCCATTACCTTTTTGAGAATCCTGTCCGGAATGGGTACACCGTTGGGACTGAGTTGAAGATAACCCTTGAATCTCCTGCCTGCCACCATATTGTCCATATTGTCGAATTTGACATCTGCATCAAAATAAACGGCAACAAATATTACTTTTAACTCAGGAATCAGCGGATGTGGCCCGTCACCGATTTTATAAATCTTATTGGTTTGTTTATACCAGTAATAATCACCTGTCACCGGTATATAACTTATACCGTCAATCAGATCATTATAATCCTCTTTTATATTTCTGATGTTAAACAAACCTTCCGTAATTCCGGGATAAATTTCAAAGGGGCTATCGAATGTTTTCAAATTGTTGAAATCATCACTCCATTTGAAACTGAAATCAAACAGACCTTCGCTCTGAGCTACCCAGCCGGAGTCTTCACGGTAAAGAACTGAATTGTTATTTCGGTTAAAGGTAACGGTGCGGGTAACACCTATTCCCCAGGGATAGATAACGCTTACAGCCTGTACCAGTTCATTGGCTGTCCTGCCTTTGGCTATGTCAAATTTGGCCTGAGAAATCGATGCAAATTTAACCAGCGGATTTCTCCAGTCGCTGAATGTACTTGCACCATAGCCGGAAAAATCAAGATGGGTTACAGGAACACCGACCTCCACTTGTCCCCAGTCGCTGTTGTTTTCGTCGTAAAACACACCGTTGAAGATGGTGGTCACCGACTGGCCGAGCATGCTGATTCCCGGCCAATCTTTTAAAGTTGGAAACTGAATGCTTGCACCTCTGAGTCTCGGCGGGTTCATAGGTTCAGAACCTTCCGGATTGTCATCGGTGGCCGCAATTCTGAACTGAATTCCTCCTTTCAGATCTTCACCCGATTGTTTGAAACCGGGCTCAATGAAATTCAGATGATCATTGTTGTAATATTTTTTATCGGGTTTGTATGGGAAAAGCGAAACTACCGAGCAGATTCCGTTTGGAAGTGTAAACAGAACCTTTGTTTGAAGATTTTCATTACCCTTATCGTTTTCATCCCTCAGATTGTTTTTGAATTTACTGATATAATCTTTTGGATGAATTTTTGTCTGTGAACCATCGTTCTGAAAAAATATTGTGGGCATTGTATTGTTGACCTGGTTCAGCAATCCTTCCTTTGGATCGGGATTGTCTTCAGGATCAGGCGGTGAAATATTGTAAACCGGCTCCCAGCTTACTTGTGGCAGGGTCATGCCAATCAGGAAATCATGAGGCGTTTGAATATAATTTCTGTTGATGGTAACCACACCCTCTTCAGTTTCATCAATCAGTTCTTCCCGCTCTCTTATATTTCCTTTTTTGAGTCTTCTGAATATACCGGAAAAACCTATTCCCCAGTGATCCGATTCGGTACTTACATCAAACAGAACAAAATTGAATTGTTTCGGATTTACTAATCTTGCCTCGGTTCTGGCTGATTTGATATCAATTTCTTCTGACTGATTTGTAAGAACCTGATTCATACTGAAGTTAACTTCAGCAGTTATTAGATCTCCGCTTTGTGACCAGTTGGTTACTGATTTAAAAACTCCCTGTGGTGTCTTGGGTCTGATCATCCGTTGATTCAGCCGGTTAGTAGCATAGGGATGAGGCAGGGTCGGAAACATCAGATAAATTCCGTACCAGCAGTTTATCTCTCCCTTTTGGGCAATATTTGAAGCATCATAGGATGCTGCCATTCCCAGGTATATTTCTTTTGTGGTTGTGAAATATGCATTTTGTAATGCAAACTGATAATCCTCCGAATTGATGTAATCGGGATTGACGCCGGTCAGAATGATTTGTTTGCCATCTTTGTCGTGAACTTTACCGTAACTGCAATTCTTAAACCTCGGCCGCACAGGACGGTTGTCCGCACAAATTGGTTTATCGATATCAAGTTCTGTGTCAGTAAGACAAAAAACAATATCGCTTGTATCTGAAACCGAAGCAATAATCAGCTCTTTTGAATTACTAAAATTAAAATCTGCTTTAAAGTGATCACTTTCTTCTGAATTCTGCCACAATTTCATCTGTTCATGCAGTAAACCGAAATCTGAATTTTGTGCAACAAGACCAAAAATACCATTTAATAAAAACAGTTTGCAGTCGTTAACCTTAACAAAGGTTTCCGGATTCCTGATACCATCCCACTGAAGCTGTAAACCCTCTTCAAGACCGAGCCGTAACTGTCCGTTAAAGGCGACTTCAATCGACTGATTTCCGGGTAATTCGCGACAGCCAAGTACCCATGCTGCATCTGAGATTTTTGCTCTTCCGGTCAGGTCATAAAGGTCTGATTCTGATTTGCGGACCAGAAAAGACGGAGCTGATCTGCCGGAAGGTTTCAGACTGAGCAAAATGTTTTTTGAATCATTGTTCCATTTAAACAAAGGAGTTGCGGCAGTACCGTATTCGGATTCCCAGCCCATGGTTGCGGATTTAAATATATGGGTACCGTCCGGCGTGAGTCTCGACAATCTGCGTGTCACTTGGGTTTTGAGGTTCAGTTCATCGGGTGGTGCGAACCTTGTTTTTGTACCATCCGGACCGATGGCTGAATTCAAACCGCTTCCGTAGGAATTGTCAAGCTTTAGATTTAATTCAAAACGGGTTGATTTCGGAACTGTTACAGTATCATTATGAATTTCAATTTCACTGCTGAATTTCAAACTTCCGGAATTGATTCTGAGGCCGGTATAACTTTTCTTTGGCGCAGTCTGGTCGAGCAAATCAGCCCTAATCCATACACTTCCTTTTATAAGTGTCAGTGTGTCCCTCGAACCGCCACCCGGAAGGACAATCCTCAGAATTTTGACAGGAATTATAAAGGCAGCCTGACTTTCGCCGCTAAAAAATACCTTGAAATCATCATAATATTTGTAAAGATTGAAAATGATATCCGGTCCTCCGATTACCGGAAAGGGACCGATTACCTGATCAGCAATCACAAATTTCTGATTGAGATCAAAGATTGAATTTTTTTCAGGTCTTACCGGAAAGCTTTCTGTTCTTTCAATTTCAAACTGAGGTTTGATTTCCGGATCGGAGGTCTTCAGTTTCTCGATCCCTGACGGTAGCTTTCGGTTTTTTAATTCCACTTTCCGGCTCAATACCGTTTGGGTACTCGATTTTGTGATCCTTGATTTTTCAACC
>CAYFWH010000147.1:3188-5801 GCA_964346785.1 uncultured Weeksellaceae bacterium
AGTACTAAACTTAAAGCCTTTGGTATGGTCAAATTTTTCAACCGCCTTAATCAGGTTGTCATAATGTTTTTTATCGATTCTTTTTGAGTCAAAATCAATATCAAGCAATAAATCAATTGCAGGATTCTGTAGCTGAGGCATTTTTTTGAGTTTTCAATTGCTGTTAAATCTTAGTTCAAATTTCAAAGGCAGCTGTCCTTGCGTGTCGGGACAGTATCATTGTACAGCAAATTAAATGGGATGATGTACAAGTTTTTAGTTCAGAGTGTTACAAATATAAAAACTATTAAGTGATTAAAATTAAATAATAGACGATTTTTTTTAAAATTTATTTTATCACCAGAATAAAACAATTTAAGTAAAATAATACTGAAATATTTTGTTTATTGTAACTTTGATGGAAAATAAAACAAAATGAAATCTTTAAGTATACTTACAATGCTTGTTTTTTTTTTTTTAAAATCATTTATGAATGCTCCTGAAAAGATTGAAGCAGACGGAATCAAATTCCAAAACATTAGTTTTCAGAACGCACTTCAGAAAGCAAAAAAAGAAAATAAACTACTGTTTGTCAATGTGTATGCAGTTTGGTGTGGCCCATGTAAATTATTGAAACAAAATACTTTCACTTCAAAAAAGGTTGCAGACGCAGTCAATTCTAATTTTATCAGTTTAGATATAGATGCTGAAAAAGGTGAGGGGATTAATTTCGCAAAAAAATATCAGGTTACTGCTCATCCTTTGGTTTTGATTATTGACGGAAACGGAAAAGTAAAAAAGAGAATTCTTGGTTACAAAAAAGATGTTCAGTTTCTTGCTGAAATCAAGGAGTTTCTATAATTGTAGTGAATTAACTTAAAATTGAAGGCGGTAGAAATACCGCCTTTATTTATTCCTTTATTTTCATTGCCTGATTGGGAGTGATTTTAGAAATCATGTAAGATGGTATAATCATTACAAGTGCCGAGATTAGTATTGCAGCTAAATTCAACAATGCTATTTGCCAGAAATCAAGATAAACCGGTGCATAGGAAAGATAATAATTTTCGGCTGGCAGTTTAATTACTTTAAAAATCTTTTGGATAAACAAAAGACCAAGTCCGATTAAATTTCCGGCTACCAATCCCGGAATCATGATGAAAACAGCATAGTAAATAAAAATCTGTCTGACTTTCCAATTGGTTGCACCCATCGTCTTGAGTAAACCAATTGAGTGGGTTCTTTCCAAAATCAATATCAGCAAAACCATAATCATATTGATGGCAACTACAATCATCATAATCAGTAGAACCACAAATATATTGGTGTCAAAAATTTCTATCCAATCATTGATTTGACTGAAAGATGCCGTTGCAGATTGCGCATAAAGTTTAAAATCAATGTTGTCATTAACTTTCTCACTGACTTCATCCAATTTTTCAATATCCTTAGTGAAAAGCTCAAAACCGCCAACTGTTTCATTGTTCCATTGGTTGAGCCGTTGTACCTGTTTGATATCACCAATGATATAGATGTCGTCAAAATCTTTGATATCGGTTTTGAAAATTCCACTGATACTGAACCTTCTGTAAACAGGTTTTCCCGAATCCGAAATAAAATAAGTAACAAAACTGCTGTCAACATCAAAATGCATTTCATTTGCTATTTTGTCTGAAACTAATACTTCAGTTGAAAGTTCTTTATCATTGATTTTAGGGAATTTGCCTTTGTTTATATAAGGTTCAAATTTTTTTAAATCAAAATCAGTACCAACGCCTTTTAATACTACGCCACTAAAATTATCAGCTGTTCTTATAATTCCGCTTTTGGTTGCAATTGCCTGAATATGTGTAACCTCAGGAACTTCTTTGAATTCAGGATAAAAATCCTGGTGAATAGAAACCGAGTCAGAATTAAAAGATAAATTACTGTTGTATGGTCTGATGGTAATATGGCCGTTAAAATCCGCTAACTTTTGCTTGATTCCTTTTCTGGCACCGATACCGGTCGAAACTGTAACCAAAGCTACCAGAATCCCTATGGCAACTGCAATTTGGCCAATTCTGATAATTGTGGTAGAAAGATTTTTTTTATTACTTTTACCGAAACCAATTTTTTTAGCAAACCACCAGCTGAAATTCAAAATTTTATATTTTAATTAAATGTTTCAAAAACTTTTCAAATATACATTAATTGGATTATTCTTTAGTTTTTATTGTTACGGACAAAATTACTTAAGTATAAATAAAATAGATCCAACCTCAATTGTGTGCGGAGCAGAACAACCCGAAATTTATTTGGAATTGCTCAAATCCAAAAGAATAGGAGTTGTCACCAATCAGACCGGAATCGTAATTGACGAAATTTCTGTTTCAAGTAATTACCATGATATTACCGAACAAGCAAAAGTAAGCGTCATTGATTTTATGATTGGAAATGGGTTGGATGTAGTTAAAATATTCTCACCTGAACACGGTTTCAGAGGTACTGAAGATGCCGGAGCAACAGTAAAATCAGGTAAAGATTCAAAAACCGGTTTACCGATAATTTCACTTTACGGAAAAAATAAAAAGCCAACGGCTGAACAAATCAAAGATTTAGATGTAATTGTTTTTGATTTGCAGGATGTGGGCG
>CAYFWH010000148.1:0-4488 GCA_964346785.1 uncultured Weeksellaceae bacterium
GCCAATCCAAAAAGGAGAGTTGGTTGATAAAGCATAAATATGCGGCAGAAAATAACGAATCACATTATGAATTCTGATTCCTTCTTCCCTGTCAGGTATTCCAACATGGACATGAAGTCCAAAAATCAAATTTCCGCGAGCTACATCGCCCATGTCGCTAACGATTTTATCGTATCTTTCCTTGGCTGTGATCTTGCTGTGTTGCCAGTCTGAAAAAGGATGGGTTCCACCGCCTACTACTCTCAGCCCGTTATCATGTGCAACTCTTACCAATCTTTTTCTTAGACTTGTCAATTCTTCTCTTACTTCACTGATATTGTTACAAATACCCGTCTCCATTTCAACCACTGATTCATGCATTTCATGTTTGAGACTTTCATTTAATGTAGCCTTACCGCCCTCTATAATTTTAGATACATGTGAAACCAAATCTCTCGATTTTGCGTCAATAATCTGAAATTCTTCTTCAACACCAAGTGTGAAAATATGTTTATTTTCCATCTTAAATAATTTAAAAAATTATTGATTCTCTTTCACAAAACCACCCCAGTGAATATTTAATTTACCAGATTTATATTCTTTCTCTTTTTTAATTGCCAGCTTGGCCGAATGTTCTAGAAGCCACTCGAAATTTTCATCACCAACAGAGTTTTTATCTGCATCAGGAGCAGGATTACAGAAATCTATTGCAATCGGAATACCATCTCTGACAGCAAATTCTACCGTGTTGAAATCATATCCCAGTGCTTCATTCATTTTAATTGTATATTCCTTAATTGTCTTCAGTAATTTTTCAAGCTCCTTCCCTTGTGTTTTAGGCGTCGCAGCATATCTCAAATGATGTGGGTTGGTTGGCGCATACGGCATTATATGAACATATTTCTTGCCCAAACAATAAACTCTGTAGTAGTCATCAAATACAATTTCTTCCTGAAGCATCATAACCAGTTGATCGGTTTCTTTCAATTTTGTCCACATATCTTCGGGGCTATCCACTCTGAAGACACTTTTCCAGCCACCGCCATCGTGTGGTTTCATATAAGCTGGAAATCCCACATAATTAAAAATATAATCCCAATCCAGCGGAAAAGCCAGATTTCTGAAAGATGTTTCACTGGTGTCTTCTGGTCTTTCGCTCGATGGCAGCAAGATTGTTTTTGGAACCGGAATCCCGATTTGAGTCATCAGGCAGTTGTTGAAAAATTTCTCATCAGCACTCCACCAAAAAGGGTTGTTAATCACATAAGTCCCCATTAGTGCAGCATTTTTCAGGTAAGCTCTGTAAAACGGGACATCCTGAGAAATCCTGTCGATAATTACTGCATATCCATAGTCAGCTCCTTGCTCCAGTTTGTCTATTCTAACAGCTTCAGCAGTGAATTTACCTTTTCCGAGTTCATTGACTTTATCTATAAACGCCCATGGAAATGTGTCTTCCATTCCAAACAAAATTCCAATTTTCTTTGCCATATTATTTAATTTTTATTTGTTTTAAATTGATTAATTTTCTGTTTCTAATTTCAGTCATTTATTTTATGACATATATCATATTTTTCATGTTTTCAAATGTAATAAAGAAATTGAGACGGTCAAATTTATAAGCTTTAATTATTTTCTGATTTTCAAAACTTCAGCATCATTCTCAAGATTAAGCTGAGATTTAAAATTTCCAACATTTTTTAAGATGTGTTTCATAGATTCAAGTCTTGCTTTCTTTTTGCTGTCCGTTGTCACCACAGCCCATGGTGAAAGACCTGTTGAAGTTTCTTTTAACATTTTTTCAATATAAAAACTATAGTCATCCCATTTTTCTATTGCCTGCTGATCCAAACCACCAAGTTTATATTGTTTCATTTTATTGTTTCTTCTGCTTTCGAGTCTTTTGGCCTGTTCATTTTTTGAAATATCTAAAAACCTGAGTTCGATTATTAAAATTGCGTTCAAATCGCTTAGAAACAGTAAGATACAAGATTAAATAATTTAGGTGTATCGAGATACATCGAAATTATTTAATGAAGCAGATTGCTGTTTATCAGCGAGCTAACGATAAGCTTTGAATAAAAAGCGGTTATACTTCGTTGTTTCTTTTCAATGTAGCCCGCTACATTTTCAAATAAACGCCTTGTCTAACAGCGTTTTAATTCAATTTGAACGTTGGTTTTTCAATCGAACTCAGGTTAAAAAGATTTTTATCAAAATAATTCCATCTTCAATCAATAAATGCTCAAATGGATTTACTTGTTTCATAAACGATTCATGTTGTTCTTCAGTGCAAAAACCAAAAACCGGCTCAACTACCGCTCTGTTGTACCAACTTCTGTCGAAAAATACGATTTCACCCTTTTGAGGAAGATTTTTTATGTACCGTTGAAAATACCATTGTCTGGCTTCATTTTCAGTTGGTTTGGGCAATGCCACTACTCTGTAATGTTTTGGATTTAACTTGGCAATCGTTCTGCTGATTGTTCCTCCTTTTCCGGCTGCATCTCTTCCTTCATAAATCACCATTAATCTTAATTTGTTGGTAATCACATGCTCCTGCATTTTCAGCAATTCATACTGAAGTTTATCCAACTCTCTTTCATATTTGAGTTGCTTCAAAAAAGCCTTTTCTTTAATAATACCTTTTTCAACCAGTAAATCAATTATTTCACCGCTTTTAGATATTTCTACTAAATCATTTAAATCAAATTCTGCCATGCCTCTTTAATTTTTATTATTAGCTCAAACTATTGAGTTTTTGATATATTTTTATGGTTTGTTTTGCCGCTTTAACATCATGAACTCTGAGTATTTTCGCTCCTTTTTGCAGTGCATACATGTTTAAAGCAATAGTTCCGCTTAATGCATCTTCTTCATTAACATTCAATAAGTTCTTAATCATCGACTTTCTGGACATGCCCGACAATACCGGAAATTCGCCATAGCCGATTAAATCCAGATTCTTCAATAAAATATAATTGTGTTCAAGTGTCTTTCCAAAACCAAATCCGGGGTCAATAATTATATCATTCACACCAAAATTTCTTAATTCTGTAATTTTCGAAGCAAAAAACTGATTTACTTCTACCACTACATTTTCATATACGGGATTGATTTGCATATTTTGTGGATTTCCCTGCATATGCATCAGAATATAGGGAACTTGTAATTCTGAAACTGTTTTGAATAATCCGGAATCAAGACTTCCTGCAGAAATATCATTGACAATTGCAGCACCGCTATTTATCGCTTCTTTAGCTACTTTGCTTCTGTAAGTATCAATCGAAATTATCGTATCAGGAAAGTTTTTCAAAACACTCTCTATAACCGGAATCACTCTTTTTAATTCTTCACCTTCTGATAAAATTTCAGCACCCGATCTGGTTGACATTCCGCCTATATCCAGAAAATCAGCACCCTCAGAAAGCATTTGTTCAGCTTTTCTCAACGCATCCTGAACATTACCAATCCGGCTGCCTTCATAAAAAGAATCCGGAGTTGCGTTCAGAATTCCCATAACTTTGGGGGTTGTCAGATCAATCAATTTTCCTTTACAGTTAATTCGCATTTTTATTCAGCTTATTATTGTTATTTTTGAAACCGAAACGAATGTATGGAAAAAACTTTAAATCAATTTCAGGAAATTTTTAAAGAATGCAGATTGCTTTATGAAAAAAAGCTGTTTGACTATGGTGCTGCATGGCGAATTTTAAGGCTTCCGTCACTTACGGACCAGATTTATATCAAAGCCGCAAGAATCAGAAGTTTACAGGAACTGAGCGAGCAGAAAGTAAATGAAGGTCAGGAAAGTGAGTTTATCGGAATCATTAATTATTCGATTATGGCACTGATTCAACTTGAGTTTGGTGTAGCGGATAGTCCTGATTTTTCAGTTGAAAAAGCATTGGAGGAATTTGATAAACAATCAGAAAATGCAATTGAATTGTTGTTGGCAAAAAATCATGATTATGGTGAAGCCTGGCGTGAGTTGAGAGTTAGTTCTATTACCGATTTAATTCTTCAGAAATTATTGAGAATCAAACAGATTGAAGACAACAAAGGCAAGACCCTGGTTTCAGAAGGGTTGGATGCAAACTATCTCGATATTATCAATTATTCGATTTTCGCACTCATATTAATCAGAAATTAAATGAAATACAGATATTCAAACGGAGCGCTTATCCTGAGATTTTTCAACTCAGCTATGTTTCTTTTTCTTTCATGGTATTTTTACAACAACGGAATGGATCTGTGGATAGTTGGTCTTGAAATTATTTTTGGTATTTTCTTAGGCTGGGTTGCTTTTGAAAATTTGATCAATGCCCAAATTCAGATAGAAAATTCAACCATAAAGAAATTTGGAATTGGCGCAAGAAAAATCAGATTAAATGAAATCAAAAGCATACAAAATCTGAAAGAGCAGATAATTATTTTATCTGCTGACAAGAGAATCATCATACCGAAAAAGACAATGAGAAAGGATGATCTCCAAAACCTTGAAGATTA
>CAYFWH010000148.1:4510-5752 GCA_964346785.1 uncultured Weeksellaceae bacterium
GAAATACATCGTTAATATAAGCAGATTTTTAGTTGGAATTATTTTTATAATTTCAGGATTTGTTAAGGCAGTTGACCCAATTGGATTTGGTTACAAACTCGAAGAATATTTTGCTCCCGATGTTTTTAACATCGCATTTCTGCATGATTTAGCATTGCCTCAGGCCACTTTTTTTAGCATTTTCGAAATCATTCTGGGTGTATTGCTCATCCTTGGAATTTTCAGGAAATTTACTGCATGGTCATTGTTGCTACTGATTGTGTTCTTTACATTTTTAACCTTCTATTCTGCTTATTTCAATAAAGTTACCGATTGTGGTTGTTTTGGTGATGCGCTTCACCTGGAACCGTGGCAGTCATTCAGAAAAGATTTATTTCTTCTGGTATTGATATTGGTTATTTTCTTTGGAATTAAACATATCAAACCATTGTTAAAAAACAATAAAATCAACAATGCTCTTATCGCAATTTCGCTCATTATTTGTGGATGGATTTCATACACAGGGATTCAGAAACTCCCGCTGGTTGATTTCAGAGCTTATGCAATCGGGAAAAATATACCCGAAGGTATGAAGTCTGCTGAAGAAGTCGGGAAATTACCACCGCAATTCCAAGTTACTTACACAATGAAGAATAAAGAGACAGGCGAAATTGTGAAAATTACTGATCAGGAATATCTGGCTGATTCAAAATGGTATGATGAAGGAACTCAATGGGAATTATTAACTGACCTGACCGAATCCAAAAAAATATCAAACGGATATGAGCCACCGGTTCATGACTTTATGCTTGATTGTGAAGATGGTGATATGACAGATGAATATTTGGAAGCAGAAAAGATTGTTTTCTTTATTACTCCATTTGCCGAAAGGTTGAAAGCTGATGAAGTCAATCAGTTAAATCAACTTTTCAAAGAACTTCAGGAAGCAGGTGTCCAGGCTGTTGGTTTGACAAGTTCAGAAATAGACAATTCTATTTTCCCGATATGTTTTGTAGATCAAACCACACTAAAAACGGTTATCAGAAGTAATCCGGGGATAGTAGTACTCAAAAAGGGAACTGTGGTAAACAAATATCACAACAATCCGCTGCCGTCATCAGCTGAAATTTTAAAAGATTAAAAATAGTCAAATGCTAAGTTACTTCATCAATAAAATTTTTTATGGTTTTTTAACCCTTTTGGGTGTGGTAACTATAGTGTTTTTGTTTTTTTCTTTTTTTCCGGGTGATACTGCAAGAATGA
>CAYFWH010000149.1:0-2156 GCA_964346785.1 uncultured Weeksellaceae bacterium
TTTCATTTTCTAACGCCTTAACTATTTCAAGGTGCGGGTGCAGCCATTTGTGCAGTTCATCGTGGCTTTTTCCGTCCATTGTACAACTTTTTATGAGTTGGCTGTTTTGGTCTTTTAGTTGTTCGGCAAGAGTTTTATAATCCGTCTTTCCGTCCTGAATATAGGTATTAACCAATTCTTCACCTTTCAATACAAAGGGTTTCATTTCTTCATTCACAAGCCATTTTTCGCCATTGTTGAGTTCAATAGTTTCTGAATTTTCATCGTGATGATGTTCTGCGTGGTTTTCTGTTTCCTGATGTGCTGTTGATTTTTCAGTAGAATTATTACAACTCCACAATAACAAAATGCCCACTCCGAATACAATTACTTTTTTCATAATCTGATTACTTTTTTTCAATCATTTTTAAAATTCCCTCTAAAACTGCTGTGCCGTCTTTCATCAAGTCAGACTTATGCCCCGAAATTTTCCATTTCAAAACCGTCATTCTCATTCCTCCAAGTATAATGGTGGTAAGCGTAGATGCACCTATTAGTTTGTTGTATGTTCCTCCTTTTTGTCCTTTTTCAATGTTCGTTTTAATGTATTGGTGCATTAAGTCCATTATTTCGGAAACTTTATTGCTAAGGCTATTGTCAAAATGAAAAATACTTTCAGCAAAAATGACACTGACAATCGCAGGTTTATTGATAAAAGTTTGCAGTTGTGAATTGAAAATAGCTCTCAATTCATCTGCTGCCGTTGCTTTAGGGTTTACAGGAATGTTACTGATACGGTTTTTCATTCCTGTTATGAAATAATTGAGCAAACCAAGCAAAATATCATTCTTACTTTTAAAGTGGCGATACAATGCAGGTTCGGATAAGCCAATATCTGCTGCCAGATTTTTGATAGTCAGGTTTTGAATACCGTAAGTATCAATCCGAGCCGTTGCAGCTTCCATTATTTCTATTTGTCTGTCGCTAAACTTTTCCATATTATTTATTGGCTAACCAAACAAGTTAGTTAGTGTTCACTCGCAAAGATAAGTAAACTTTTTAATTCAACAAGTTTTTTACAAAAAAAAAATGAATTTGATTTGTTGGTAGGGTAGGTAAAATTGGCTCTTTTGCAAACTTTGGGTGGTGGGTGGACTTGGTGCGGTTTGCAAATGTGCCAATGTGTGTAGGCTGAAATTATTTTTTAAAATGTGCGGTGGGAAAATTTTTTAAAACCTTTTGGGTCGGTCTGTGTCAAGTTGTAGCGAAACTGTCTGTTTTGTCGTGAATGTTGAGAGTAGCGCGGTCGTCCTACGCTTGCCTGTAACTCACAAATATACGCAACTTCTCTAATTGGTTAAGCTTAAATATCAGATTGATATTTATATAAATAAGCGATTTAAATTCTAATCTTTATTTGAAGTCTGTTTCGAAACTTCAAAATCAGTTTAATTTAACTACTTTTTAATCACCTTCACCGATTGGTAACCCAAATCATAATGGAAGTTCAGATAATAGATACCCGGCTTTTCGGGTAGATTGAATTTGTATTCTTTCATTCCGGCTTCGTTGATGGTTTCTCTTAAGAACTGTTCAATCTTTTTGCCGGTTTCATCATAAAGCGTAATCAGCATATGGTCATTTCGCGGATAATCGATTTTTATATTTACAAAACTTTCGGTCACCGGATTTGGAAAAACTTGAATTGACAAATCTTCTATGTCTCTGACTGAAATATCTGTGGTTGAGAGATTATCTGTGTATTTGTAAACCGAATCACCTGAGCAATAAGCAAGGTTTCCGTTAAAAATCTGAAAACGGTTGAGTGAATAACCAAAATCTGTGTCATTCCAGGTTTGTCCTCCGTCAAAAGTTTCAAGAAATCCGCTGTAATGCCCGCCCATCCATCCATGGTCTTCAGTCAGAAATCCAACACCTTGTATAAAAGAATCAGGAACTTCTCTCGACACCCAGTTCTGACCTCTGTCGGTAGTTCTGATCAGTTTTCCGTTCAATGGGGGAAAGGACTCAACCGCTCCAAAAATCACATCAGAATCAGAAAATAAAACCTGAAGTTTCCAAACGGTTTCACCCGGAATATTTGAATTGTACAGTTGTGTCCAGCTCTGTCAGCCATCGGTGGTTTTCAGCACAACACCTCCGTTCACATCCGAACC
>CAYFWH010000149.1:2166-5737 GCA_964346785.1 uncultured Weeksellaceae bacterium
TAAATTCCCAGTTCTCACCACTGTCTGTTGATTTGATAATATATGCGGGCTGAAAATAAGCACCACATCCGTATATCGTATGTTCGCCCACAGCATCCATTCCACAAATCGCTTCTACACCGGGAATACTGACTGCTTCCCAGCTGTTTCCGCCGTCAGTGGTTTTATAGAAATTTGAAGACAGTGTTCCCAGAAAGCCAATATTTTCATTTAGAAATTCTATGTTTCGCTGGTATTCATTTGGAGTTTCAAAAATCAATTCCCAATTGTCACCGCCATCTGTGGTTTTATAGGTTTTGTAACCCCATCCACTCGCTGCCCACCCCAGATTTTCGTTTAGGAAGAAAATGTCGTCATATCTTGCTCCGTCTATTGGGATTGAGGTTTCAGCCCATGTTTGAGAAAACACAGGAAAACAGATAAGACTGAATATAACCGGTAAAAGAATTGATCTTTTCATCTGATAAAGCATTGAATTTTAATCAAATTTAATCAAAAACTGAATGTGGTTATTCAATTGATTAATTATTTTCAAAAAAAATATCGGTATAAGGCTAACTGTATAATAGGCTTTATGATAATTTATCTTAATTTTGCATGATTCTAAATAATTAAATAATGGCATTGACACAACAAAGAATTGATGAAATCGGCGAAGAGCTCGTCGATGTATTCAAATCGATATATGACCCCGAAATTCCGGTTGATATTTATGAACTGGGATTGATTTATGATGCGGTAATTAATGAAGACGGCAAAGTGACCGTGACCATGACGCTGACAACGCCCAATTGCCCGGTAGCAGAAAGTATGCCGATGGAGGTGAAGGAAAGAGTGAGCGAAGTGAATGATGTGACTGAAGCTGAAGTGATTCTGACTTTTGAACCACCCTGGGACAGAGATATGATGAGCGAAGAGGCAAAATTTGATTTAGGATTTTTATAATAAACACAAACTAATAAACTATGGATTTCGGGATTTTAAATTATCTTATTTACATTGCTCTTGTCGTATTTATACTGAGCGGTGCAGGTTTTTTCTTTATCGTTAAACAACAGACTGCCTATGTGGTTGAACGGTTTGGTAAATTTCAGAGTGTGCGACATGCAGGTTTTCAATTGAAAGTACCCGTAATGGATCGGATAGCCGGAAAGCTTTCACTCAAAGTTCAGCAACTCGATGTGGTTGTTGAAACCAAAACCAAAGACGATGTGTTTGTAAAAATCAAAGTTTCTGTTCAGTATGTGGTAATCAAAGACAAGGTTTATGATGCTTTTTATAAACTTGACAATCCTTATGCACAGATAACATCTTATGTATTTGATGTCGTAAGGGCTGAGGTTCCTAAACTGAGACTGGACGATGTGTTTGAGAAAAAGGATGATATTGCAGTGGCTGTCAAAAGCGAGCTACAGGAAGCAATGAACGATTATGGTTACGACATCATCAAAACCCTGGTAACCGACATTGATCCGGACGAACAGGTGAAACACGCGATGAACCGAATCAATGCGTCTGAAAGAGAGAAAGTTGCAGCACAGTACGAAGGTGATGCACAGCGAATTCTGATTGTTGAAAAAGCAAAGGCCGAAGCAGAAAGTAAAAGGCTTCAGGGACAGGGTATTGCTGATCAAAGAAGAGAAATCGCGAGAGGTTTGGAAGATTCTGTAAATGTGCTGAACAAAGTTGGAATCAACTCACAGGAAGCTTCTGCGCTGATTGTGGTAACTCAGCACTATGACACACTTCAGGCAATGGGTTCACTCAATAAGTCAAATCTGATTTTATTGCCAAATTCACCTCAGGCTGCCGGAGATATGCTCAACAGTATGGTGACTTCTTTTGTCGCAGCAAGCAAGGCTGGCGAGGAAATGAAGAATAACGGATAAAAAGTTCTGAGTAAAAACACCTAAAGTCGTCTCAATTCCGGGACGACTTTTTTTATTGAATTTAACCCAAAAACTGTGCGGCGTGCATAGCCGTAATATTGCTTTCAAAATGTTTGACTTGCTGGTCGTTTGAAAGTATAAAAGCATGTCTGATCGGTTTGTTCAGGATTTCTTCAAGTCCTCTTATATTTCTCGCATCAGTTTCACGAATATGATTTTTCTTTTTGATTTCAATTGCGATAAAATAATCCGAAGTCTCTATTAATAAATCGATTTCGCGTCCGTCCTGTGTCCTCAAATGGTAAAAGTGCACCGGAAGTTGATATGATTTTATTTGTTTATAAATCTCGGCTACAATCGCACTTTCGTATTCATTCTCGGCCGGCTCACCTGTTTTTTGAGCAATCGTTTGCAAAACTCCGTAATCCATATAATGGACTTTTGGTGATTTGATTAATTTCTTTAACGGGTTGGCGTGCCAGGCGCTCAGTGTAATCGTCTGATAACTCATTTCCATATACTGAATATATCTTTTCACAGTCGGAACACTCACCCCAACTTCTTTTGAAATCGACGAATAGTTGACGAGTTTTCCACTGATGTTGGCAAGATATCTCTGAAGTTTTACAAAGGGTTCCAAATCCCGAAAGGTAGCCAGATCACGGACATCTCTTTCCAAAAATGTTTTGACATAATTCGTTAACCATTCTCTTTTTAACTCATCATCCATTTCATCGTGTGTCAAAACAGGATAACCGCCAAAACTGATATAAAACTCATAGGCTTTCATTTTTTTCGCAAAATTACTGTCGAGATTAAATGAGGGGAGTAGCGTCTCCGGTTTTGTTTGATCTTTAATGTATTGAATCAGAAAAGATTCTTTAACCGTTTCATCAAAATCATCGGTCATCAATTCGGGAATGGTCAACGGATACATTTCCAGAATGATACATCTGCCAGCAAGACTTTCCCTGACTTTTTCGAGCAGCAAAAACTGACTTGAACCAAGCAAAACATATCTTGGTTCAGGATATTGGTCATAAACCGATTTGATGCTTTCTATTAATTGAGGCTCTTTTTGGACTTCATCGAGTATTGCTTTCGGAAAATTTTGCTGCCATTGTTCTGCTGTCAAAAGCATAAAAGAAGGTCTTTTCACCGGATCTTCAATCGACAAATAATCAAAATCCGGAAAACAATTTGCTGTAGTCACCGTTTTTCCAATCTGTCTTGCACCTGTCAGAACCAGTATTCTGCCCGTCTTTTGATTGATTTTTTGTCTTAATACCTGTGTTATAATTCTCGCCTTCATCGACCTGATTTTATACAAATATACTTCTTAATATTAAAAATCACGCCATTATTTAACATTTCACTTTAAATATCACGCCATTATTTAACATTAGACTTTAAATATCACGCCGTTATTTAACATTGGACTTTACATATCACGACATTATTCAACTGCTGAATAGTTTTTTAAATTGTAATCAAATGTGATTTGTTAAAGAATTCAGTCAGTCGAAAACATTTTTTATCTTTGCATCAATGAAATTTGTATCGGTCATATTATCACTGATTATTCTGATGCTGAGTTTTACACCATGCGCAGATAGTTCTGACTATTCAAAAACTTCAGAAAACATAGTTGTTTCTGTTTTTGAACAGGATAATCATCAGAA
>CAYFWH010000150.1:0-5163 GCA_964346785.1 uncultured Weeksellaceae bacterium
GGCTCCCAGAATGCTACCTTCCTTCCGCTTAAAAAGATCTCAGCTGTAATTATTGATGAAGAAGCAAACCGTGCCTGGTACACCCAGAAAAATCCCGTGTTCCACCACAAGAGTGTTGTCGCTATGAGAGCAAAATTTGCAGGATTCTACCTACAACCTGAACTGTTGTACACATCCTTCAAATACGAAGGTGAGGGTGACAGCAATGCTGAACTTAAAAAAAGCCGTTTGGATGTTCCTGTAAATGTTGGAAAAACTTTTGCACTCGGATTAGTTCAGGTTCAGACCGGACCTGTTTTCTCAATCAATATGGAGGATAAACTGAAAGGAGCCGGAAATATGAAATCAAAAGAAAAAGACGATATAAGTTTGGGATGGCAAATAGGTACAGGTTTGAATTTCAAGAAACTAAATCTGGATTTGAGATATGAATTCGGACTGGGTAAAACCACCAGCAAATTTGTTGAAAGTGTGAGCGGAACTGAGTTCCAAACCGAAAACAGAGTTAATATGCTGAATTTCACAGTCGGTTATTTCTTCTAAAAAACAGAATAAATCAGAAAATGCTTAAGCTCAATTTATTAGTCAATAAATTGAGCTTTTTTATTTTTCATCTTATTTTTGGGCGAAATATCAAAAAAGCTTACTTTTGCAAACTTGAAATACATTCTGAAATGGCAAAGAAGACTAAAAAGAAAATATATACTACCGAAAAGGTACTCGACAACCTGAACGAAACCGCATATAAAGCCGAGAGTTTCTTTGAGAAGAATTCAAAGATAATTATTTCTGCTTTCGGTGTACTTGCACTGCTTGCAATCGGTTATTTTGTATATCTGAAAACCGTTGTCGAACCAAAATCCGAAAAAGCTTTCAAAGAAATGGTTCAGGCAGATGATTATTTCAAACAAGACTCTATGAACTTGGCACTCAAAGGTATGCCGGGAAGTTTCTTGGGATATGAGCAAATCATCAAAGATTTTAGCGGGACAAAAGGTGGAAATCTTGCATTGTACAAAGCAGGTATTGCCTATTACAAACTCGGTGATTATTCATCTGCGGTTACTACTCTTGAGAAATTCAAATCTGATGATGAAGTACTGACTGCACAGAAGTACGGAATGATAGGAAATGCATTGGCTGACGGTCAGAAAATTGAACAGGCTATCCCCTATTTTATCAAAGCTGCAGAGCAAACAGATTTTGAAGTTTTGCAAACTATGTACTACACAAAAGCAGGAAAATTACTGATTGAAACAGGAAAAGATGCTGAAGCTTTGAAGTATTTTCAAATTTTGGCTGATAAATATCCAAACGCCGGAAATGGTGAAGTTGATCAATATTTAGAAAGATTAAAATACGCAACAGGTGTCAACTAAAGATAAAAATCTGTCGGTTTACGACAAAACAAATATGCCAAATGCCGAGACACTTCGTTTCGGCATTGTCATTTCTCAATGGAACAGTCATATTACCCATAACCTACAAAAAGGGGCTGTAGAGACCTTGATTGAATTGGGTGCTAAAAATGAAAATATAGAATGTTGCGAAGTACCGGGCAGTTTTGAATTGATTTACGGTGCCAGTCAGTTGTGCAAAAGTAAATCCTATGATGCAATCATCGTTATAGGCAGTGTTATCAGAGGTGAAACACCGCATTTTGATTTCGTTTGTTCCGGTGTCACACAGGGCATCAAAGACTTGAATATCAAATATGATACGCCGGTTATTTTCTGTTTGCTCACTGACAATGACGAACAACAGGCTATTGACCGTTCAGGTGGTAAATACGGCAATAAAGGTGTGGAGGCTGCTGCAACTGCTGTGATGATGTGTGGTTTCAAAAAGAGTTAGCCTATTTATTTAAAATAAGATATAAACAAAACTGCGACACTTTAAACGCTGTATATCTGACACTTATAACCTATTAATCTCTTCAACTGCCGAATTGATTTTTGATTGGTTTCTAATTTCGGAAAGTGATTTGTAACTTTGCTGATTATGATTTCCACAACCGATATAATACAACTGTTACCTGACCATGTTGCCAATCAGATTGCTGCCGGTGAAGTCGTTCAGCGACCGTCTTCGGTGGTCAAAGAGCTGATTGAAAATGCAGTTGACGCAGGTGCAACAGAAATTGATCTGATTATAAAAGATGCCGGCCGAAGTCTGATACAAGTGGTTGACAATGGCAAAGGGATGAGTGTCACCGATTTGAGAATGGCTTTTGAACGACACGCTACTTCAAAAATCAGAACAACAGAAGATATTTTTCATATTCAGACCAAAGGTTTCAGAGGTGAGGCTTTGCCTTCAATAGCCGCAGTTTCGCAAGTCGAAGCTTTGTCAAAAATGAAAGATGAAGATGTAGCAACCCGGTTGATTATCGAAGGTGGAACTTTCAGAGACCAACAAGCTGCCGCCGCTCAAAACGGAACTTCTGTTTCGGTCAAAAATTTATTTTATAATGTACCGGCAAGGAGGAATTTTTTGAAATCAAATCAGGTAGAACTCAAACATATACAAGATGAATTTCTGAGAATTGCACTTGCTCATGAACAAATTAGTTTCAAGTTTTTTCACAATGAATCAGAAGTTTATGTACTAAAAGACTGCAACCGAAAACAAAGAATTGTTCAGGTTTTCGGCAGGAAAATAGATTCCAATTTAGTGCCTGTGGCGGAAGAAACAGATTTGGTGAAAATAAGCGGCTATGCAGGTAAACCCGAAATATCAAAAAAACAAAGAGGTGAGCAGTTCTTTTTTGTAAACAATCGTTTTATCAGAAGCAGTTATCTGCACAAAGCGGTTATGGATGCTTATGAAAATCTGTTACAAACACAATATATACCGTCGTATTTTTTGTTTTTGGAAATTGATCCATCAAAAATCGACATCAATATTCATCCTACCAAAACAGAAATTAAATTTGAAGACGACCACATTATTTTTGCAATGCTGAGAGCTGCTGTCAAACACTCACTTGGTCAATTCAATGTCATGCCATCACTCGATTTCGAACAAAACCCTGACTGGGCTTTTATACCTTCGAAACCAAAAGATGACAAAATAAAAATGCCCGAAATCAGGGTTGACAGAAATTATAATCCGTTCAATACAGCACATAAACCATACAGCCCGGAGTTGACTACAGAAATTTATCAGGCAACAGCAGAAATTGAAATTGAACACAAGCGCCCCGCATCTTTGCTGAGTAATGAGGAGTTTGAATTTGCTGCTGACACGGTCATTCAGTGGATGAATAAATACATCATTGTGAAAAAAGATGAAAATCTTTTGATTATTGATCAAAACAGAGCTCATCAGCTGGTGTTGTTTGAGAAATTTAAAAAATCAGAAAACGAAAACATACTGAGCCAAAGGTTGCTGTTCCCGATTGAAATTGAAGCAAGTGCATCAGAAATTCAATTGCTGAAAAATGCCGAAAATGACCTCGTTAATTTTGGTTTTGATGTAGAATTTCTGATTGAAAATATACAGGTAAATGCATTGCCGACAGATACCAAGCCCGAAGTCGTTCCGTCAATTTTTGCTGACTTTATGGCTGAACTCCAACTTCATGACAAATTGGATTTCAAAACCGAAATCTCGAAAATTATAGCTAAAAACTCGGCCATCAAAAAGGGTGAACCAATGTTACCCGAACAGTGCAAACATTTGGCACAGCAATTGTTAAAATTGGACGAACCCAATTATACAGCTTATGGCAAGCCTGTTTTTGTACAATTGAGTGAGTCAGAAATAACGAAAAAATTAAATTAATGTTCAACCGATCCATTCCGCCAATTACTAAAAACCTGTTGATAATCAACGGTTTGTTTTTTCTGGCAAAATTTGTTTTCAAAGAAAGAGGAATCAATCTGACCAATATACTGGGTGCTTTTTATCCTGAATCAATCAATTTTCAACCCTGGCAGTTAATTACCCACATGTTTATGCATGCCAATGAGACACACATACTTTTCAATATGTTTGCTCTTTGGATGTTTGGGTCAACAGTCGAAATGACGCTTGGAGCCAAAAAATTCATTACTCTTTTTTTCGCAGCAGGTATCGGCTCTTTTGTACTTTATAATTTCACCAATTTCATACAGGTCGAACAACTCAAAACTGTAGTTCAGGGAATGGGTGTAGATATTCAGGCGATGATTCAAACACTGAAAGTTTCGCCGAACCAATTTGAATATTATTTGCCGGGACAGTATGCTTCACCCGTTGAGGTGAGACAACTCGCCGCCAGCTATGTTATACCTATGGTTGGCGCTTCGGGTGCTGTATATGGCGTTTTGGTTGCTTTTGGAGTCCTGTATCCGAATGCAAAACTCGCACTGATTTTTTTGCCAATACCGGTAAAAGCTAAATACTTTATTCCTGTGATTATTGGAATTGAATTTTTTCTCGGACTTCAAAATTATGCCTGGAATCCGATTGCGCATTTTGCACATATAGGCGGTGCTATCATCGGTTTTTTGTTGGTTTGGAAGTGGAAAAAGAACTTAAACAAACAATGGTAAAATGAACGATCTGATTCAAAAATTGAAATATAAATACGAAAATGGTGAAATAAATGTTAAACTGATTTTTATCTGTACAGCTATTTATTTTCTTTCTGTAATTATTAATTTCATGTTTTTTGGCAAAAGTGTCTATAAAATCGATGATTATTTTACCGCTTCCGCCGGATTTCATTATTTTATTCAAAGACCATGGGGAATTCTGACTTATCCCTTTTTTCATGGCAGCCTGATGCATCTTGCTTTCAATATGCTGATGCTCTATTTTGTCGGTAAAATGTTTTTGAGTTATTTCAGAACATATGATTTACTGACATTCTTGATTTTTGGCGCTATTTCGGGAGCTGTTTTTTTTATGATTTATAGTGAGTATGCGAATCAAACCGGCAGACTTTCTGGCGCATCTGCAGCTATATACGCAGTTTTGTTTGCATTGTACTCTTACATGCCCAAAAAAAGCATTCAGTTATTTCCGCTCAACTTTCAACTCAGGATAGAACAAATTGCATGGGTGCTTCTTATTTATGATTTTCTGATGATTATGTCCGGCTCAAATATCGGTGGCCATATCTCACATCTTGGCGGTGATGATTTTGGTATTTGTTATATGAAACAATTCGAGAAA
>CAYFWH010000150.1:5173-5702 GCA_964346785.1 uncultured Weeksellaceae bacterium
AAGGAAATTATTGACTCAGTAAAAATTTTATATCTGTTGTTTTTAAACTTAAAATTAAAAATACGACAAAAAAGATTCAAACTCCACCGAGAGATAATTATGAATTCAATGCCCGGAAAATGTCCAAACAAAAAGAAATTGATAAAATTCTGGACAAAATTTCCCGCTCCGGTTATGACAGTTTAACCAAAGAGGAAAAAGACACTTTATTTAATGCGGGCAAAAATGGCTAAACAATTCAGACTAAGAGGATTTGATCCGGTTTTATTTGTGTTCCATTTGTTGTTTCTACTTTTATCATACAGCATTTGGCTTGCACCCTATATTGCGCCTTCCACTTTTCCTTACTTCGGGTTAGTTCCAATCTTTTATCCGCTGATTCTGATTGCCAATTTATTTTTGCTGATTGTTTTATTTTTCAGAAAAAAACTTATTGTAATAATATTTGCTGTCTTTTCAATCGGATTGTTACCGAATATGCTCAAAAGTTATCAGTTTTTTGTAGAAAAGACAACCGTAGAAGAAGACT
>CAYFWH010000151.1:0-1785 GCA_964346785.1 uncultured Weeksellaceae bacterium
AATCACCGGTAGCGGCGTAAGTGAGGCTATCATTCCCGGCAAATGAGCTGCACCACCGGCACCTGCAATAATCACTTTCAATCCTCTTTCGCGTGCAGTTTTGGCGTAATTAAACATTCTGTCAGGTGTCCTGTGAGCCGAAACAATTGTCAACTCATAATCCACTCCTATCTCTTCCAGTACTTCTGCTGCTTGTTTCATGATTTCCAAATCACTGTCACTTCCCATTACAATTCCTACCATGATATTATTTTTTAGCCGTTATCTTTACTTTTTTATTAACTTTTTCTATATCCTCTTTTAATTTCTTGATATTTGAATTCAAAAAAGTAATGTGTCCCATCTTCCTTCCCGGGCGGGTTTCTTTTTTTGAATACCAATGAATGTATGCACCCGGTATATTCAAGATTTCGTCTATATTTTCAATTACAGCCAATCCGCTCTCACCTTCAGCACCAATCAGATTTACCATTGCGGAAGTACTTTTCAATTCAGTCCCGCCTAACGGCAAATCCATTAAGATTCTCAGCATCTGATCAAATTGTGAACTTTGAGCTGCTTCTATGGTTGAATGTCCGCTGTTATGCACACGACAAGCCGTCTCGTTCACCCAAACAGAGCCGTCTTTGTTGTAAAACATTTCTACCGCAAACACACCTGCTGAATTAAACTTTTCAACTGTAAGTCTTGCAATTCTCTCTGCTTCAGCAGCTGTCTTTTCATCTAAGGACGAAGGCATTAAAAGATAGTCCAATTGATTATACTCCATATTGAAAACCAACTCCACAACCGGATAGTTGATTATATTTCCCTTTCCGTCAGCCACAACAACTACTGAAATTTCTTTTTCATAATCAGCTGTCTTTTCATAGATTGAAGGAACTTTCAGTTGTTTGTCCAAATCATTTTCTGATTTCAAAAACTGAACGCCTCTGCCGTCATATCCGCCTTTATTTGCTTTCTGGAAAATAGGAAATTCTATATTTTTATTTTTTAAATCTTCCCAGTTTTCAAGCTCAAAATAGGGTGCAGTCGGAATACCTTTATCAGTATAGAATTTCTTTTGAACAGACTTATCCTGAATAATCGACAATGTATCCGGATCCGGTACAACTTTTTTTCCGATTGACTTCAGATAATCAAGCGCATCCTTATTCACATGTTCAATCTCAATTCCAATTGCATCAACATTCTTCCCAAAATCAACCACAGTTTGATAGTCAGCAAAATCACCAATTACAAAATGGTGTGCATGCAACGCACACGGGGCTTCTGCCGACGGATCAAGTACATGTATCTCAACCGGATACTGAAGTGCATTCTGCAAAAACATATAGCCCAACTGGCCGCCTCCCAAAATTCCTATTTTCATACGATGCTAAGTTACGCAATTATGGTTTTAGTCTCATAAAATATTTGAATCTAAAATTTAGTTATTAGACATTTCAAAGATAAAAAGATAAGTATGAAAACTTATTTCACACTTCAATCAGTGATTTGTACCTTTGCTCAAATTATTTCTTATTCATGAGTTTGCTTAAAAGAGCTCTTTTGTATGTCAAGCCCTATCGGTCATCTTTTGCGGTCGGTATCGTCTTTAACTTTTTGTATGCAATTTTTAATGTGCTTGCACTGGCATTTATGATGCCGATTTTATCGATTTTGTTTGATGAAAAGAAAGAAATTATTTCCGAAAAACCAGTTTATTCCGGGAATTTACTTGATGCAAAAGATTATCTGAGTGATTTCTTTGGTTATCAGATGCAGACAAACGGATTAGAAAAC
>CAYFWH010000151.1:1795-5607 GCA_964346785.1 uncultured Weeksellaceae bacterium
GGGTACTTCTTATTTCCTGTTTACTTTTTATTTTTCTGTTTTTATTCAGAAATATATGCAGCTTTTTTTCTGAATATTTTTTGATTGACCTTCGTTCAGGCGTTTCTAGAGATTTCAGAGTTGACATACACGACAAAATTCTGGAATTGCCGGTTTCATATTTTACTGAAAAGAAAAAAGGAGATATGCTGGTCAGAATCTCAAATGATGTGGCAGAAGTCGAATCCAATATACTCAACGGTTTGGTGGAAACGATTAGAGGTCCCATTCAAATCATTGTTTTTGTAACGGTTTTATTTATCACCAGTTATCAGATGACACTCTTTGCAATTCTGGTTTTTTTTATTTTTTGAAGTTTGATTTCACTGATTGGAAAAAGTTTGAAAAGAGATGCCGGAAAAGCACAAATTGAACTCGGGAACATACTTTCCTATGTCGATGAAAGCTTGAATGCAATTAAAATTATTAAAATTTTTAATGCCGATTCTCAAATTAGACAAAGGTTTAATCTCTCTATCAATAAGTACAGAAGATTGCTTCAAAAAGTAATGAAAAAGAAAGCACTCGCCTCGCCCACCAGTGAGTTTCTGGGTGCAATAACAATTGGTATGATTGTTTTCTTTGGCGGTAAACTCAGTTTGGAAGGAAAGGGGTTGACCGGCTCTGAATTTATTTTTTATATCGCTACATTTTACACATTGTTAGATCCGATTAAAAAATTCTCCAGAGCTCTGTCGGATATCCAGAAAGGTCAGGTTTCGGCACAACGGATTTTTGAAATTATGGATACAGAAGTCAAAATTCAAGACAAAGAAGATGCAGTTGATTTTGATGAGTTTAAGCATCAGATAGAATTCAAAAATATCAGTTTTGGCTATTCAGAAAAAGATGTCATCACCGATTTTAACCTGACGCTAAACAAAGGAGAAATGGTGGCTTTGGTTGGTGCATCAGGAAGCGGAAAATCAACAATTGCAAATCTTATTACCCGTTTTTATGATGTTGAAAAAGGACAAATTTTGATTGATGGAATCGATATCAGAGATATTAAATTAAAAGAATACAGAAAACTTTTCGGTTTGGTTACTCAGGACAGTATTCTATTCAATGACAGTGTTTTCAACAATATCTCTTTGGGTGATAATCAGCCTGATTTTGAAAAAGTCAAGGCAGCCGCAGATATCTCAAATGCATCTGAATTCATTGAAAAAATGGAAAATCAATATGACGAATCAGTTGGTGAAGGTGGTGGAAAATTAAGTGGCGGACAAAAACAAAGATTGAGCATAGCCAGAGCTGTCTATAAAAATCCGCCGATAATGGTGCTGGACGAAGCAACTTCTGCGCTTGATACCCAATCAGAAAAACTGGTTCAGGAAGCACTTGACAAAATGATGAGTCAAAGAACTTCTTTGGTCATAGCTCACAGATTGTCAACCATTACCGGTGCCGATAAAATCATTGTGATGGAAGACGGGAAAATAAAAGAGTCCGGCACGCACACCGAACTCATTGAAAAAAATGGTATCTATAATCGTTTGATACAACTTCAGAAATTAGCCTGATTATATTCTTGTCATTTTTAGTTTTGCCTCCTGACCTTCAAATTCAAACATAAAAGTGAAATTGTTGTCATCCAGAAATTCAACTTCTGAACTTGAAGTTTCTCCTTCTGAACTGATATAATAAGTGCTTCCTTCCTTGGACCAGGTTCCGTGCTGAACTTCACCTGCAACACAGCCTCCGGCATCATTGCTTTCAACCATTTCAACTCTTGCATTAAAATCATTTTCAAGTATAACCTTACTTTCAAGCACACAAGGATTAGTCAACATAATTAATGCATAAACACTTTGACCACCTACCCATACATCTGTGATTTTCCATGTTCCCACAATCAAATCAACCTGGTTCGCATCACCTGCATCATCATCACTGCTGCATGACATTGTAAAAAAACCGGCAATCAGCAAAGGGAAGAACAAAAACTTTAATCTATTCATTTTCAAAAAATTTTGGTTTCAATGAATTTAACGCTCAAAATGAACAGATATTGTTAATTTTGTTGAAATTGTCTTTGAATGGACTTGTTTACAAAATTAAAAAAACCTGATTCAAATTCTGAAAAAATAAAACAAAGAGCCAAAGAGCTTGGTTTTATCGCCTGTGGAATTGCAAAAGCAGATTTTTTGGAAGAAGAGGCACCAAGACTTGAGAGTTATTTAAAAAAAGGGTACAACGGCAAGATGTCATATTTAGAAAATCATTTTGATATGAGGTTAGACCCCAGGTTGTTAGTTGACGGCGCAAAGAGTGTCATATCATTAGCCTACAATTATTATCCTGAAAATCAGCAGATAAGTGATACATATAAAATTGCTAAATATGCTTACGGAATGGATTATCATTTTGTGATTAAAGACAAATTAAGAGAGTTAATGAACTTTATTAATGAAGAAATTGGTGAAGTTAACGGCAGAGTTTTCACAGACTCTGCTCCTGTTTTGGAAGATGCCTGGGCGAGAAAAGCGGGAATCGGATGGACGGGAAAACATACACTGAATTTAATTAAGGGAAGAGGATCATTTTTCTTTTTGGCGGAACTGATTATTGATATGGAACTGGATTATGATCAGGAATTTAAATCGGATCATTGCGGAAGTTGTACCAGATGTATCGACGCATGTCCAACCGGAGCAATTCAGGATGACAGAACATTAAACGCAAGTCAGTGTATCACTTATTTCACAATTGAGCTCAAAAATAACTTCGATATACCTGAAGAAATGAAAGGGAAATTTGAAGACTGGATTTTTGGTTGCGACATTTGTCAGGATGTTTGTCCTTGGAACCGCTTTTCAATCCCGCACAGTGATGATCAATTTATGCCCAAAGAGGAATTATTAAATTTCACGAAGCAAGATTGGGAAGAAATTACTGAAGAAGTTTTCAGAGATGTATTCAGAAAATCAGCTGTAAAAAGGGCTAAGTTTGAAGGTTTAAAAAGAAATATAAAGTTTATTTCAGGTAAATGATTTTCATATTGATATAATGAATAAATTTACTAAAACTTAAAATTCTCTAAACTTGAAAAATTCAATTATCTTTTTAGTAACTGTTTTATTTTCCTGTGCTAATGCTCAAATTACTACAACCAGAATAAATGAGTTTAAAATACAAACATCAAAACAGGATGTCGAAAAAATCATTGGTTACAAACTGACCTTGCAACCAGATGAGTACGGCTGGATGCATTACGCCGAAATCAATTATAAAGGCGTTGAACTAAAACTCGGTTTTGCCAATTATACCGAAATTGAAAACGATCCGGACGGTTATACTTTATTTGAAATTACAACCCAATCAAAAAATGTAAAAACGCTGTCAGGAATAAGTGTTGGTGATGATATTCATAAATTATGGAACACTTATTATAAGGACTTCAATATCAGTTTATGGAATATTTGGGATGAAGAAACTGAAACCAGAAGCAATAATAAAAAAATGTTTGAACTGTCCGGAAATGAAGAAATGACGGTTATCAGATTCTTTATTAACAACGGAATTATTACTGAAATCACCGTTTCAGTCTTTGAAGGTTGTTGATTAAATTTATTTGAAATTATTTTTGATTAAACCAATAACTGTATCATTCAAATAAACAGCTGTAACAGATATAATAATTAGCTGTGATTCAATAATTTTTGATGATTTATTACTGTTTAATCAGTGTAGTAACCTCAGTGGTATTATCGTCAAACATCACTCTGACCATGTATTTACCCTGTTTAAGAGAGCGAACATCAAGGTCG
>CAYFWH010000152.1:0-561 GCA_964346785.1 uncultured Weeksellaceae bacterium
GTCCTGAGTGGCGAAGGCTACGAAAGTAGATGTTATGTGAAACCCGCAATTGCAGAAGTTGAAAATGATTATAAAATCGTACAGCACGAAACTTTTGCTCCGATTCTATATTTGATTAAATATACAGGAGAAGTTGACAACGCAATTGCACTTCAAAACGGTGTGGTTCAAGGCTTGTCTTCATCAATTACGACTTCAAATCTTAGAGAAGCAGAAAAATTCCTTTCCTATGCAGGCTCAGATTGCGGTATTGCAAATGTAAATATCGGAACTTCGGGTGCTGAAATCGGTGGTGCATTCGGTGCTGAAAAAGAAACCGGAGGCGGTAGAGAATCTGGTGCTGATGCATGGAAAGCTTATATGAGAAGACAGACAAATACCATCAACTATACAACTGATTTGCCTTTGGCACAGGGAATTAAATTTGATATTTTTTAATGAATATTTAATTATAGACTTAAAGACCTCAGTAACTATGAATACTGAGGTTTTTTTTTTTTTTTTTTTATAATAATTTTGTTAAATCAAATAAATAAAAACAAATAATAAATGATCATTATT
>CAYFWH010000152.1:571-1891 GCA_964346785.1 uncultured Weeksellaceae bacterium
TTTTAATTGTTTTGAGTCTGTGGCGAGACTGTGAAGAGCAGTATCTAGTGCAACATTGAGTTTAGGGGCAGGAGTATCGATAATAGTTGACCATCGTGATTCTCTCGGCAGATTATATGTACCATCCGCAAAAGTAGCATCATCAAAAAAATATTTGGACAAATTTTACCCAATTTCACAAACATGGAATTAAATGAACTTTGGGATGTAAAAGTGAGAATCATTGACAAGAAAACCAAAGAGCCGATTGGTGGTGAGGGTTATACCATTGAATTTTATGACAAAGACGAACTTGATGTTGATTTTTTGGGTAAAGGTTCACTGAATGCAGAAGGCATTGCTGATGTTCGATTTGATCCGGCGGCAATGAATTCAGGATTTGAAGATACAGAAGAACCCGAAACAGATCCGGATATCTTTTTTATCATCAAAAAAGATGGAGAGGAAGTTTATAAAAGTGCGGTAACTTACAATATCAATTATGAAAGAGATGCTGACTTTGATTTGATTGAAGGAAAAGAATTCTATCTCGGCACTTTTCTAATTGACATTGACTGATTCAAATAACACAGCATAAAAAAAGGGCTTTATTTCAAAAAATAAAGCCCTTTTTAATTTTCTTTTAATTATTTCTTAATCAATCTCAGATTCACAAAGTTTCCACCTGATATTAATTTCACAAAATAAGTTCCGGGTGCAAATGAAGAAGTACTGAAAATTGAACCATTCAACTCATTACTGTCTTTGAAATACTTCTGTTGAACCAATCTTCCGGTTACATCATAAACATTTACAGCAATATTTTTCCAGTCTGACTCTGCCTGAATTCTGAAATAATCCAGCGCCGGATTTGGATAAAGCACAGCTGACAATTCTTTCAATTCCGGCTGTTCTTCATTTTTTAGCGTAAACGGCAGGTTTCCATATTGAATCACATAACCGCCAATTTGGTAGTTGGGATTATAACCATCGTTACAATCAGCACAAGTTGTCCCTGATACACAATCCGGATTATTCGGATGACAGTAATCGCGGTAATTTTCTTGGAAAATATAAGAAAGAGAAATATCGTTTTGCTCAATAAAAGGAGTCAAATCATAGTTGTAAAATCTTCCCATACTTCCCGGACACCAACCGGCTCTGTTGTACTGCCAGGTTCCCATCTGACCGGTACAACCTGCAGGATTCGGATTACAAACCTGCCATAAATCCTGGTCAAATGTGTCCTGATTATTTACTTTAATTTTATGATAAGCGTGATAGAATTCGGCTGCGTTTCCGGTGTTATTTGCACCCCAGCCGTGACCGGTAGTTACGAGT
>CAYFWH010000152.1:1901-2684 GCA_964346785.1 uncultured Weeksellaceae bacterium
CCGCAAATGCAACATGGGCAATACTCATCGGCTGAAGATTAGCCATATCACCAAACGGAAAATTACCATGCGAGAGGTCCTGAATTTGAGAATATTTATATTCCGGAGTTCCTTTGATATAATCAAGTGTCATATCGAGTTGCCAGCCACCGGTTCCCCAGGTTTCTATATACATTCTGATTTCAACTTTCCCCTGAAGAATTGATGCCAGATCGGTTACATCTGCGGTCTGTCCACAGGCAACTCCATAAGGTGTGATGTATCTGAAGAGTTCAACCCATTTTCCGTCGGGTGCTTTCACTTCTACCCATCCCAACCTGTCCCAGTCATCACAACCTCCGGGAACATTCGGACATGAAATCTGGAAATCAGCAAGAATTTCATCGTAAGCACCTACAAACTGAGGCAGTTCATATTCGCCATAAAACCATTGTGAACCTATCGTTCCCATATCGATTACGCCTCCGGCAAAAGTTACTGCCGAGGTATTTGAAATTGAGTTTGAAACATTCAGATTATAGGTTTCGGTTTTACTCATACCATTACTTGCATTCGCTCTAACTTTGATTGAATTACTGCCAAACTGGGTTGGTGTCCACCAATACTGAAAAACATTTCCAACCTGGTCTGCTGTGTGCCAGTCTCCGTTTACTTCAAACTCTACCGAGGTTATATTCAGTGTTTCCGGCTCATCAATATTTGCATATGCATACAATAAATACGGATCGAGTTCTTCCATTTTTACATCCATATTTTCGGTAAACCGAACACTGATTTCGGGTT
>CAYFWH010000152.1:2694-5564 GCA_964346785.1 uncultured Weeksellaceae bacterium
ATCGACAACTTCAAAGGACTGAGTGCTTTCCCATGCATAATAATTTGAATTACCGGACTGACTAGCCTTAACCGTTACTGTTCCGGCATTTCCGGTAAGTGTCATTACATTACCGTTTACAGCTGCCGGACCAGAAATAACCTCGAAATTTATCGGCAAACCTGAATTAGTCGTTGCATTCAGTGTAAAAGGCGGATCAGTTGTATATTTTTTAGGAATCTCTTCAAAAGATGCCAATTGGTTATTTTGTCCCGTTGCAGGGCAGGCCAAATCTTCAAATACATCTATTTCTGCTAAGGCCGTATAAAAATAATAGATTATGTCAAGGTTTCAGATCAAACATATTTGTCTGTAACCGAACCAAAGAAAGCATCTGCTCTTTGTCCGGCTTGTCCAACCTGTGGAAACTGAAAATCACCAATAGCCTGTGGTACCCAGTTTGTGCCATCTGAGCTGAGTGAAATTTTGTATTCTTTTGGTTTTCCAAAGGGGTTGTCATGACGGCTCAAAACCGAAATTCCTGCAACATCGTATGAACTTCCCAAATCAAGTTGGATTTCGTGAGGGTAGCCCGGTTGTGCATTTTGCCACTGTGTATGCCAAAAGGTGTTGACATTGTTGTCTATCGCATGAATAGCATGACCGTTATTTGCTCCTTCTCCCGTTGTTTCTTCGCTGTCCACATAGTGAATGCCCCAGGCAGATTTTGGTGAAATTTCAGTGGGTGAGCACTGAGCATTTAGTAAAGTTGACAAAGGATATATCAATATACCCAAAAGTAAAATTAGTCGCTTCATGTTATTTTTTGTGTGTAATTAATGATAGCACAAAACTAATCATTTAATAACCAGGAAGAATAAAATTCACTAAATTATTATTTATTAATTCTGTCAATTTTAAATTTTTGACAATCAAAAAGAATTTTACGAATCCAATTCTCTTTTGTATTTTTACACAAAACCAAACGGTGCAAAAGCCGCTACAAATACTAAAAGAATATTGGGGATATGATGAATTTTTGTTTCCTCAACAAGATATCATCGAATCCATTTTAAATGGTAACGACTGCCTTGCCATACTTCCGACAGGTGGCGGGAAATCTTTGTGTTACCAAATTCCGGCGATGATACTTGACGGTATCACAATTGTCGTTTCGCCATTAATTGCATTAATGCAAGACCAGATTCAGAATTTGAATTCAAGAGGTATTCCTGCTGAATCTATCAGCTCACAATTATCACATGATGAAATTGCCGTTGTTATCAGTCGATGTACTTTGGGCAAAGTAAAGTTGCTTTATATTGCTCCCGAAAGGCTGCAAAGCAATTTCTTTCTGGAAGCACTTCAAAATCTTCCTGTAAAACTTATAGCAATCGATGAGGCCCATTGTATTGCTCAGTGGGGTTTTGACTTCAGGCCTTCCTATCTGAAAATTCATTTGCTCAGAGAAATGTTTCCGAACATCAATTTTATTGCTCTGACTGCAACTGCGCCGCCCAAGACCGCAAATGAAATCATAGAAACACTTAAATTAAAGACACCAGAAGTTTTTATAAAATCACTCAAAAGAGAGAATCTTACTTATAGAGTCATTCATTCTCAAAATGAACTCGATGATTTGGTTTATGAGCTAAAAAAGAATCCCGGATCAGGTATTGTATTTGTGAGAACCCGAAAAAAAACTTTTGAAGTCGCCCGTTTTATAAAAAAAAAAGAAATAAATGACGACTATTTTCATGCAAAACTTAAAAAAAAAAAAAAAAAAAAAAAACAAAAAATTTGGACAGAAAGTCCTGATCAGATTATGGTATCTACCAATGCTTTTGGCATGGGAATCGACAAACCGGATGTGAGAACGGTGATTCATCTGAACATGCCGGACAGTCTGGAAGCCTATGTACAGGAGGCTGGCAGAGCAGGCAGAGATGGTGAAAAGTCAGTAGCCACACTTTTTTTACAGCCTTATGAAGTTGAAGATTTGGAAGGAATTTTCAAATCATCTTTGCCTTCAAAAAGCGAATTTGAGCAAATCGAAAAAATGTTTTATAATTTTTTTGAAATCGGAGAAAATGAAAGACCTGAAGAAAGTCTTGAATTTAATTTGACTGAATTTATTAACCGGTTCAATCTCAACAAAAAGAAAACTGAAAAAACACTTCAATTTTTAGAAAGAAAAGAATTAATAGCTTTCAAAAAATACGCTGCATACAGCAAAGTCAGGGTTTACAGCAATCCAAGAAAAATTGAATTTTCAAAATCAATTCAATCTCAGATACTCGAAAGCCTGGTCAGAAAATATCCGGGAATTTTGAGTGATGAAAAATCTATTGTTGAATTTCATATAGCTGTTGACCTTCAAAAAGATGTAAAGAAAATCAAAAGGCAATTACAAAAAATGAGCGATGCAGGTTATATCAATTATAACAGCAAAGATATCCAATATGTAAATTTCAAAAGACCAAGAGAGTCGAATTATATAAAAAACAATTTGTGGCGGGAGTTTGAACAATTACAAATCACAAAATGGAAAAGACTTCAAGACATGATTTATTATGCTGTTCAGTCAGAAAATTGCAGAGAAAAGCTGATCCTAAGGTATTTTGGAGAAAAACCGGTTCAAAAATGTGGTTGTTGCGATATCTGCCATCACGAAATCAAAGAAATTGAGCTCGATTTATTGATTGATTATCTGACTGATAATTCAAAAAGCATTCATGAGATTATCAATCATTTTGTAAAATATTCAAAAGAAAATATTTTAGAAAAACTCGAGTTTTTGATTGACGAAGGAATAGTAAAAAACACAGGAATTGATTCATACACCAAAATTTGATTCACATTTGAGCAGAATCTTTTTAATGTTGAACAAT
>CAYFWH010000153.1:0-5535 GCA_964346785.1 uncultured Weeksellaceae bacterium
GAGCAACACTCTTTTTCTAGCTTTTGTCTTTCTCATTTCTCAAAGTTTTACTTTTTAGCATCTTTTGGTCGTTTTGCACCATACTTACTTCTTCGTTGAGTTCTTTTGTTAACTCCTGCTGTATCCAACGCACCACGAACGATGTGGTATCGTACACCGGGTAAGTCTTTTACCCTTCCTCCTCTAACCAATACTATCGAGTGCTCCTGGAGGTTATGTCCTTCACCACCGATGTATGCGTTGACTTCCTTACCATTAGAAAGTCTAACCCTTGCAACTTTACGCATTGCTGAGTTAGGTTTCTTTGGGGTAGTCGTGTACACTCTGGTACACACACCACGGCGTTGCGGACAAGATTCCAAAGCAGCCGATTTACTCTTCTTGGCCAGTTTTGTTCTTCCGTTTCTAACTAATTGTTGTATTGTTGGCATAATCCAATAATATAAATTCCCATTTTTTCGGGAGTGCAAAAGTACAATTAATTTAATAGCTTACAAACGATTATAAACTTTTTTTTCAATTGAAGTGTATTTTTTTATTTGACAGACCTTTTAATCGGCAACTATCAATTTTGACTTAACTTAAATTTTCAATAATCCAATCAGTCTGAACAAAAAGACTTTTTACAAAAATAACTGATTAATAACAACAATCATGAATAAATTCTGATGACCTGTTATCATTCATTATGATTTTTTAAAATCATAATGAATTTCAGTTTTTGCCTGATTTGTTTTAATTATCTTTGTTTGATATATCTTAAAAAATAATTTATGCCCGGATTTGAAGTATTTGATCAGGAAGAACAAAAACATATACAAGATGTGATGAACTCCGGAATCATTATGCGTTACAATTTTGATGGATTAAGAAACAATCACTGGAAAGCAAAAGAACTTGAACAAAATATAGCCAAAGATTTAAAAGTAGATTTCGTGCAACTGACCAGCAGCGGAACAACTGCGCTTATAACTACTATTCGGGCACTTGGAATCGGTGCTGGAGACGAAATCATTACTCCAACATTTACTTTCGTTACAAGTTTGCGAGCAATACTGTTTAGTGGAGCCATTCCTATTTTTGCAGATGTGGATGAAACCCTTTGCCTCTGCCCTGAATCTGTTGAAAAAGCAATTACGCCAAGAACCAAAGCAATTATGCCGGTACATATGTGTGGTGCGATGGCGGAAATGGATCAGCTTGCCGAAATTGCAAAAAAACACAACTTACTTTTGATTGAGGACGCCTGTCAGGCAACCGGTGCTTCTTATAAAGGTGAATTTCTTGGCAGTATAGGCGATGCCGGCTGTCTTTCTTTTGATTTTGTAAAAACAGTTACCTGCGGTGAAGGCGGCGCCGTATTGACCAATGACAAAAAAGTTTACCAAAGAGCTGAGCAATTTTCTGATCACGGACATGACCATATTGGAAATGACCGGGGTGCAGAAGGTCATCCCATTGTCGGACTGAACTTCAGAATCTCTGAACTTCATGCAGCAATCGGTCTGGCGCAATGGGGAAAATTAAATCGTTTTTTAGCTCATCAGCGTAAAATTAAAAATATCATTAAGGATAAACTCAAAGTCAATTCAGAAATTAAATTCAGAAGAATTCCTGATGAAGACGGTGACAATGCTTCTTTTTTGTCTTTGTTTTTAAAAGACCCTGAAACTGCTGTGAAACTTGCGGATGAACTCAAACAAAACGGCATTCCGTCTGCCTATTGGTTCAGCAACAACTGGCATTATATCAGAGGTTGGGAACACTTCAAAAATTTAAAGGAAAATAAAATATTCTATAAAGAGCAAAGAGATTTACTTCCCGATTATGAAACACAGGATTTCTCAGCTTCTGACCGGATAATTGAAAAACTCGTTTCGATTCCTATTTCACTGAAATGGGATGAAGAAAAAGCAAATGAAATCGCTGATAAAATCATTGAAATTTTGAATTAATAAAACTTTAAAATGAATCAATCCAACAAAAAAATCATTTTATTTAGACACGGTAAAAGCAGATGGGATACGGGCGTAAGTGATTTTGAAAGAGATTTAGCTCAAAACGGAATCGAAAGAAGCCGTAAATCAGCCAAAGCACTGAGCGAAATTCCTGATTTGAAAATCGATTGCTGGTATTCAAGTCCAGCCAGAAGAGCCGCTGTTACAGCAGAAATAACTTCATCATACTTCAGTGAAGAAACTAAAATTAATTTTGACCAAAAACTATATACATTCTCATTCTTTGATTTGTTGAGATTTGTAAAATCACTGGACAACAATTGCAATACTGCCATATTTTTTGGTCATAATGAAGCCTACACTGAATTTGCAAACCGGATGGGTGACATTTATTTGAAAAATCTGCCGACTTCGGGTGTGGCAATAATTGAATTCGAAACCAGTGACTGGTCTGAAATAGAAAAAGGAAAAACTTTAAAAATAATTAAACCAAAGAAATTGTGAATCAAATATATGTAAACAGAGAAATCAGCTGGCTAAGGTTTAATGCAAGGGTACTTCAGGAAGTAAAAGACCCGAGTGTTCCCCTTTTGGAAAGACTGAGGTTTCTCGGAATATACTCCAATAATCTCGATGAGTTTTATTCGGTCAGATATTCAACTATTCTTCGCTCTATACAGCTCAAAAGTAAAATTTACAAAAACATTATAGAAGAACAAACCGACGAAGAATTGATTGAAGAAATCAACAATATAGTGGCTGAACAAAGAGCTGAATATGATGCCCTCTATGATCAGATTCTTCTGGAAATGGAAGAAAACGGGATTTATTTTGTGGATGACAAAAATATACCATCAAAATATCTGCCGGAGGTCAGCCGTTTTTTCAACAACGAACTCAGTCATACGCTTGGAGTTTATATACTTGACAAGAAATTGGATGCACCGGCTATCCGTGACGGTGCTTTTTACATGGCTGTTAAGTTTATTGAAAACGGCAAACCCATTTATTCTTTGATAGAAGTTCCAACCCAGTTTTTTTCGAGGTTTGTAGTTTTACCTAAAATTAAAAACAAACAATATGTAATGTACCTCGAAGATATCATTCGATACCATCTCGATGTGATTTATAAGGTCTTTAAATACGATTATATCGAAGCTCATTCCATCAAAATCACCCGTGATTCTGAACTGGAAATGAGTACCGGGCTGGAAGACAGTCTTCTTGAAAAGGTTTCTAAAAGTCTGGAAGGAAGAAGAAAAGGAGAACCGGTCAGAATTGTTTATGACAGAGAAATAGGTGAAGATACACTCAGGTTTTTACTTAAAAAATTACATATTGATGACTATGACAGCATCAACGCCGGCGGAAAATATCACAACAAAAGAGATTTGATGAAATTTCCGAATTTGGGTAGAAATGATTTGGCTTATGAAAAGATTCAACCGATTATACCCAAAAGTTTTTTGAAATACAGAACTTATTTTGAAGCCATTTCAGCAAAAGATCATTTGCTGTTTTATCCTTATCACGATTATTCTGTTTTTCTTAAATTTTTGAGAGAAGCTGCAATCGATCCGAAAGTAAAAAAAATCAAAATAACAGTTTACAGAGTCAATACTGAATCTCAGGTCATGAATTCTCTGATAAATGCTGCCAGAAACGGAAAGGAAGTAACGGCTGTGCTTGAATTGAGAGCAAGATTCGATGAAGCAAATAATGTGAAATGGTCTAAAAGACTGAGAGATGCAGGTGTGAATGTGATTTTTGGTGTTCCGGGCCTGAAGGTTCATGCAAAGATTGGTTTAATCGAAAGAGAACCGGAAGAAGGAATGGCTCAAACTTATTGCTTCGTGAGTACCGGAAATCTGAATTCGAGTACAGCAAAGCTTTACACCGACTCTACCCTGTTGACTTCACAACCGGAAATTGTCAATGAAATTGCGAAGGTGTTTAAGTTTTTCAGTGCAAACTATTTGACTCAATCTTATAAAAATCTGTTGGTTTCACCAATGCAGTCGAGAAAGAAAATCCTGAAATTCATTAAAAAAGAAATAAAAAATCACAGAAACGGATTACCGTCGGGCATCAACATGAAACTCAACAGCCTGAGCGACAAAGAAATTATCGACATGCTCTATAAAGCATCTTCTGAAGGAGTCAAAATCAGACTGGTCGTAAGAGGAATTCACAGTTTGATACCGGGCATTCCGGGTATATCTGAAAATATTGAATCTATCAGTGTTATTGATAAATTCCTGGAGCATTCCCGTTTGTACTGGTTTGTTAACGGTGGTGAAGACCGTGTTTTTATAGGTTCGGCAGATATGATGGAAAGAAATCTGGACGCAAGAGTTGAGGTTGCCTGCCCGATTTATGATTCGAAAATTAAAAAAACACTGACAGATATTTTTGAGCTGAGTTTTCAGGACAATGTCAAAGCCAGACTGCACGATGCCGTTAATAGCTTGTCTTACAAAACCAATGACCTACCTGCACTCAGGTCTCAATTTGCAACTTATAACTATCTGTTTGAACCCGAAAATAAGGAAACCGGAAAAATGAAAATATCTGAAAACACAGGCGATGAATATTAAAAAATTAGCCGCCATAGATATCGGTTCAAACGCAATGCGTTTACTGATTAATTATGTTTATGAATTTGAGGACAGTGAGCCTGTTTTCAATAAAACAGCGTTGGTCAGAATGCCGGTCAGACTCGGAAAAGATGTTTTTACATCCAATAAAATTTCAAATCACAGTATGAAAAGGATGATCAAAGCAATGAAATCTTTCAGGCTGATGATGGATGTTTATGGCATCGATGCTTACCTTGCTTATGCTACCTCTGCCATGCGTGATTCAGAAAACGGAAGAGAGGTTATAAAAAAAATTAAAGAAGAAGCCAAAATTAAAATTAAAATTATAGATGGTGAAACCGAAGCCAGACTGATTTTTGCTTCTGAACTCAAAAAATTTGTGGTTGATGAAAACTCGTATCTTTTTGTGGATGTGGGTGGTGGAAGTACTGAGCTAACACTGATTAACAACGGACATATCGGTATTTCAAAATCTTTTCCGGTGGGCACAGTCCGTTTAATGGAAAATAAAGTTGCTGAAAACACCTATTCAGAAATGAAAAAATGGATAGAAGACAATATCCGTCCGACAGAAGTTGAGTTGATTGGTTCGGGTGGAAACATTAACCATGTTTACAAATACTCAGGAATCAAGATTGGCAGACCAATACCGGCTTCCTATGTAAGAAAGCATTACAAAATTGTGCGGAATATGGAATACAGCGAAAGATTGAGAGAATTCAACATGAAAACCGACCGTGCGGATGTAATTGAATTTGCTCTTGAGATTTATGTCAAAGTGATGAAATGGTCGAAAGCTCAAAAAATTCATGTTCCTAAAATCGGAATTTCTGATGGTATGATTCGTTCACTTTATGAGCAGAAAAAATAATCAACCGTTTTCATAAAAACCTATGTGTCTATAATTTAGAGGAATAATCACTTAACCAACGCATTGATTATTGTACCCGATTTCAGTTCGGTTTCCTGCCATTCTT
>CAYFWH010000154.1:0-5456 GCA_964346785.1 uncultured Weeksellaceae bacterium
ATCCAAGCATCTAAGTTTTTATCCTCACAATATTGCAAACTCTCACCACTGCTGTAACCTGCATCGGCAAGCACCTCTTCTGTCTCTATGTCGTTTTTTGCTAAGTTTTCAATGGTTTGATTCATAATCTCCGAGAAAATCGCACTGTCTTTACTACCTGCCGTAGAGGCACAAGCACCCGTAATCACGTGATGGGCATCGTCAACTGCCAATTGACCTGCGTAATTTAATTGCCGTGGTTTGCCGGGTTTGGTCGAGATTTTGGCATCCGGGTCGGTTGGAGAATAGTGCGTGTGATTGCTCAGGTATTTGGGGCGAATTTCCTCCCCATCTTCATCCAAACGAATACTTTTAACATTCCCAGGCATCTTTTTGTATGCTTCTTTTTTCCAATTGTGATGACGTTCTACGAGTTTCTTTCTGGTTGATGTTACCTTAAACTCGCTATTTTCTTCCAGTTCGTTTACATAAGCAGAAGCATCTTCCAAAACTTCTTTCTCCACCAGGCTGTCCATACTCGCATTGGCTTTGATAAACGCACTGTCCACGCATTGACGCTTGCCTCTGACCATTCCTTTTTGGACGCACATAGACAAAACTTTTTGAAATAAACTCAAAAATACTTCTTCGCCAAAAAGTTGTCGAGTTCTGGAAATGGTGGAGTGCCAAGGCAACTGTTCATCCAAATCATAGCCCAAAAACAAACGAACGCTCAAACTATCCGAACAATAGCGGAGCAATGCCCTGTCACTGTTGATGTTGTTCAAATAACCAACCAACAATATCTTGAAAAAAACAACCGGGTCAATGCTCTGCTGACCTTCACTTCCGTAGTATTTTTCTGTTGCCTTGTATAGAAAATGTAAATCTAAATATTGATTTACTTTTAGATAGAAATCGTCCTTAGGAACTAAGCTATCTAAGCTCAGCTCATAAAATAGTTTTGGGGTAAAATCTTTTCGTCCTTGCATATGTAAAAATACACATTCCTATACTGATAGTCAAGTTATTACATAATTATTTTGTCATAAAAAGTTAGATGTTTGATTTTTATTCATAGATTTGGAGGAAGTTGTGCAACAGGCACAATGTGTATAAGCAATAGCGGGGAAAGTGCCAAAACCAAAGTTTTTGCCTTTTAGCTATCTTTGTGCTAAACTGAACAGTAAGCGTACAAAACCCGCTACTGCTCATACACTTGACCGTTATCGGGCAGCCTAAAAAACGACACTACATAATAAAAACAACGACAGAAAAAGAAAATAATAATGGCTTTTGAACCAGACAAAATAACTAAACAACATATACTTGATGCAGTCAAGAAAATAGACAATGAGACTATTTCGCTTGAACCTTCGACCAAGTTTGATGTAATTGTTAATGGTAAAGCCTATCCTCCAAAAGAAGTGATGCGTTACGCTCATGAATTAATGAATGGGGAGCATATTTGGGAGAGAAGTGGCGGTGAGCCAACTAACAAATATTTTACAGAATTAGGTTTTGAAATAAAAAGTAAATCAAGCACAAATATGAATGAAGAGAGCATCACAGGAAATATTTGGAAATTAGGATGCAATTGGGGAAGCGGAAAACCAAGCTTCTATAACTACATTAAAGAAGAGTGCATCATTATTGGCGTTGAGGACAAAAAATACAGCATTGGCGACTTGATTGTTGTTACAGAAGGTCATCAGGTAAAAGCAATTGCGAGAATAAATGAGAATCCGAAACCTGTTACAAGCAACATAAATCTTAAATCTTCCTTTGACAATCTCGCAATTGAGTATGACACTTGGGTCAACTACGCAAATTCTGAATGGTATGAACTTGAAGAAGATGACACGTTTTCATATCAATTACAACAAGGAATCTGCAAAGTTCAAAATAGAGATATTCGTAACAAGGTTATTGACTTATGGAATAGTAGAAATGCCAATTATTGGATATTCCAAGGTAATCCAAGTGTATTTGATTTCGAAACTGCAATTAAAAATAATTTACTAGAAGATTGGACTGTTTCAGCTCATAAAGACAAGATAAAAAAGGGTGACAAAGTTATTTTATGGATTTCAGGTAAAAATTCAGGTTGTTATTCTCTTGCAGAGGTAACGAGTGAAGCACAAAACATTACTCAATCTAAAGATGCACACCTATGGAAAACAGAAGACAAAAACCCTCTTAAAGCAGGAATCAAAATAACACATAATATAATTGAAACCCCATTGCTTTGGAGTAAAATAAAGGGAACAAAAGGACTTGAAAATTTGAAAGTTGGTAATCAAGGAACAAATTTCACAGCAACAAAAAGAGAATTTAAAACTATTTTGAGTTTAATAAATAATACAACTGCATCAAATAATAAAGCTGACATGCAAACAAAAAACATTATCCTTTATGGGCCTCCAGGAACAGGAAAGACATACAATAGCATTGATAAGGCTGTTGAGATTGCTTCACCTGAAAGATTTAACTTCAATAATCACAAGGTCAATAAAGAAGTGTTTGACGAATTAAGAAGAAACGGTCAAATAGAGTTTGTTACATTCCATCAAAATTATTCTTATGAAGATTTTGTAGTTGGCATTTCGCCTGATGTTACATCAGGCACTTTGCGATTTGACAAACGTGAAGGAATTTTCAAGCAGTTAGCTGAAAGAGCAAAACAAAATTGGATTGCATCATCTGACAAAAAAGAAATCAGCATTGACTTCAATTTTGTTTTTAATACGTTCTTCTCAAAGTTAATTGAGGAGGAAGTAAAAGAAATTGAAATACCAATGAAAAGTAAAGGTTACAAGTTTAAAGTAACATCAATTGACATTGACGAGGGAAGAATTAAGTTTACAAAACAAAGCGGAGGAACAGGACACGACTTACTTGTAAAAAATCTCAAAGCAATTTATGAGGGAAGTTTGGATTATGGCGTTGAAGGTTTGGGTGTTTATTACAATCCATTGGTAGAACAGTTAAAAGAATTTGCCGAAACACTTGAGCCCCAAAATTCAACAGAAGAGGAATTAAAAAGGTTTGTTTTGATAATTGATGAAATTAATCGTGCTAATATTTCTAAGGTCTTTGGCGAATTGATTACACTTCTTGAGGACGATAAAAGATTAGGAGAAGATAACGAATTAAAAATCACTTTGCCAAATGGTGAAAAGGAATTTGGCGTTCCGCCAAATCTTTACATCATAGGCACAATGAATACAGCAGACAAGTCGATTGCTTTAATTGATATTGCTTTACGTAGGCGTTTTGAGTTTATTGGTTATTATCCAGAATATGAAATGTTGAATGAAGAAGAATCTTTGCTCCTTAAAAAAGTTAATGAAGCAGTTTTCAAAGAAAAAAAATCAGCTGACTATCTAATTGGGCATGCTTACTTCATGAAAGGACAAACGATTGAACTTGTTTTGCAAAACAAAGTTGTTCCCCTATTGATGGAATATTTTTCAGGCAAGACAGACATCGTTTCAAAAATATTTGTGGACACCAATTGGAATGTAACTTACGATACAACAAATTTCATTTGGGATATTTCACCAAGATAAAATGGCTCTACTTTTTGAATACGGAAAATGGCAGAGCATAAAAGAAAAAAATGCTTTACACCAAATGCTGAAAGGCATTTGGAAGCAACGCATGTTTGTTGAAACAGATTCTGAACTAACAGAAGCTGAAACAGACTATCATTATCAACCATTCCTTAAGTTTGACGACAACCAAATAAGAGCAAACAATTTTGTTGGCTTCATTCAAAACGGAGATGAAGTAATTGAGATTTACCCAAAAGTATTTCGACAACATTTACCAAACCCATCCGAGTCTGAAAAGATGTTGATGCTTCGCCACATCTTTTATTGGTTTAGCTATTGTCGTAAATGGAACTTCCCTTTTAATCAAGCATCCCTTGATACAAGTGACATTAACGAATTCCCAGAGTTGATTATAAATTTAATAGCAAATCAGTTTTTAGAAACTGTTTCAAAGCAACCCTTGACTATGTATCAAGAAGTGGAGGAAGCGTTAATTACTCCAAGAGGTTCAATAAATTTCAAACGATATTTAAGCAGTAGTATATCACACGGAAATTTTCAAAACATTGAATGTGACTATGAACCATTTCTATTTGACAATAAAGTAAACAGAGTAATTAAATATTGTTCACGGTTGTTGATGAAGCAAACAAAGTTTTCAGAAAATTTGCGAATGCTTCAAGATGTAGTATTCATCCTAGACGAAGTTGAGGATTTACATTGCACTATTCACGACATTGAAAATATTTCTCTAAATACCTTCTTTTCAGATTACTCTAATCTACTTGACAGTTGCAAACTTATCCTTAGTCAACAACTCTATTCAAGTAACACATATGACCTTTCTCAATGGTGTTTACTTTTCCCAATGGAATATATTTTTGAAGACTTTCTTGCAGGGTTCTTAGAAAACAAATTTTCAAAAGATTGGAAAATTGAATATCAAAAATCAGACGAATACTTGTCAAATATACCTAGAGTATTCAACATGCAACATGACATATTTCTTACGGCAAGACATGGTTCAAAACGAAAAGTTATCATTGACACTAAATACAAATTACGCCAAGACAATTTCAAAACAGACCCAAAAAAAGGTGTTGCACAATCAGACCTTTATCAAATGGTTAGTTATGCTTTTAAGAGAGGTTGCACAGATATAATATTAGTTTACCCAAACATTGCAGACGACCTAAATACATCAGACAACTTTAAAATTATTTCAGGGTTTGGCGGAGCAGACGAAATAACAATAACAGCGATGGAGATTCCTTTTTCGTCATTGACAAATTTCAACGAATTAGACTCAATGTTATATGAGACTATTGAAACACAATTAAACAAATTACTTCAATGACAACATCGAATTCAGACAGAAAATTAACAACAGAGAAAGAAGCCCGAACGCATAACATAAAGGGCTTAAACGCGTGAAGCGAAGTGGAGCAGCGTTTTAAGCCATAGCCTGTACTGAGCCGGTCGAAGTATTGAACTGAGGCTTCGGTAGTTATCGTTGATATTTACAATCTATGGGGATTCAATCCGGTTTGGAAGGGGATTTTTAAGTTATTTTCTGATGATTCTTCCGGATTTTATTCTAAGTTTCACATAATTCCAATCATTTTCCGGTTTCTATTATTCAATCATCAGTTTTAATTCTTCTGTTTCGTATTAAAATTGCGTTCAGGCAATAGATATGCTGTCCGCTTAATGCAGATTTTTAAAATACTTCATTGGATTCAGGCAGTTTTTTCAAGAGGTATTGCAGCGGAGGGCCATTGGCGTGGAAACTCAGAATGGTTTTCATTTCTGCTTTTTTGCAACATGGACATAGTTTTGAAAGAATCTTTGGCCTGATCTACAATTGGATAATAATCACTTTTCTTGAAAGTCATATCTATAAAATTTAAAGTTGACTTT